>JBBRID010000183.1:0-7711 GCA_038221635.1 Burkholderiales bacterium | reverse complement strand
ATGCCTCGTTGCAGCAGCAAGTCGAACGCTTGTCGGGGCGCAGCCGGTTCTGAGGCGCAGCGCGGCCATGCTGCAGGGCACAATCCCCGACCATGATCATGTCGATCTGCGGTCCGGGCCCGTTGCCTGTGCCTTGCGAATCAATCGGAAATCTTCAGCATGCGCCGTGTCGTTTTCAATCAGAAGGGTGGAGTAGGCAAGTCGACGATTACCTGCAACCTGGCTGCCATCAGTGCGCACCAGGGCTTGAAGACGCTGCTGGTGGATCTCGATCCGCAGGGCAATTCAACCCGCTATCTGCTCGGCGAGGCGGCCGACCAGCCGCTCGAGAACCTGGCCCAGATGTTCGAGCAGACGTTGAAATTTCTGGCTCGACCGAAATCGACCGCTGAATTCATCTACGAGACGCCGTTCGAGCAACTGCACGTGATGCCGTCGTCGCCGGCGCTCGAGGAATTGCAAGGCAAGCTCGAATCGCGGCACAAGATCTACAAGCTGCGCGATGCGTTGGACGAGGTGGCCGATCAATACGACCGCATCTACATCGATACTCCGCCAGCGTTGAACTTCTTCACGCGCTCGGCCTTGATCGCAGCCCAGGGTTGCCTGATTCCATTCGATTGCGACGACTTTTCGCGCCGAGCCCTGTATGCCTTGCTCGAAAACGTCGAGGAGATCAAGGCCGACCACAACCCGGGGTTGAAGGTCGAAGGCATCATCGTCAACCAGTTCCAGCCACGGGCCAATCTTCCGCAGCGCCTGGTCCAGGAACTGATCGACGAAGGTTTGCCCGTGCTGCAGCCCTACATCGGAGCATCGGTGCGCATCCGCGAATCACACGAGCTTTCGATGCCGATGATCTACCTCGATCCCCGCCACAAACTGACGCAGGAGCTGGTGGCCCTGCACAACGCCTTGCCGCGCAAATGAACGCACCTTCCGCAACCGGACCCATCTTCATCGTACTCAACGCCGGCTCCGGCCGACAGGATCAGCAGGCGCGCCTCAATGCGATCGACCAGGCGATGCAGCGCGCCGGGCGGCAGCATCAGATGCTGTTGTTCGATCGGCGCCGACCGATCACCGATGTGGCGGCACAGGCGGTGCAAGCCGCGCGTGCCGCTGGCGGCGTGATCGTGGCAGCCGGCGGCGACGGAACCATCAATGCCGTGGCCCAGGCGGCAATCGGTAGCGGCTGTGCGTTCGGCGTCCTGCCGCAAGGCACCTTCAACTACTTCGGTCGTACCCACACCATTCCGGAAGACACCGAGGGCGCCCTCGATCTGCTGTTGAGTGGCACGCCCACGCCGGTACAGGCCGGCCGTGTCAACGGCCGGATCTTTCTGGTCAATGCCAGTCTGGGCCTTTATCCCCAATTGCTCGAGGATCGCGAAGGATTCAAGAACCGCTTTGGGCGCAGCCGCTTCATCGCGATGATCTCGGCCGTCTACAGCATGCTTCGTGACCATCGCCAGCTGGTTCTGAATGTCGACTGGAGTGGCGATGCACCGGTTGCTGGCGCCCGGGGCAATTCTTCGGCCGAGCGCGGGCCGCACATCCTGAAAACCCCGATGCTGTTTGTCGGCAACAACCGGCTGCAGCTCGAGCAGATCGGCATCGATCTGGCGCCCGAGCTTGACCACGGCCGGCTGGTCGCGATTGCGCCGCGCGCGATCGGCACGGCCGCCCTGTTCGGTCTGGCGATGCGAGGCGCTCTCGGACAGCTTGGCGATACAGATTCGGTGCGCAGCCTGGCCTTCGAGCGGATGCGCGTAGCGCCGATGGGGCGTCTCGGTCGTCGCCGGTTGAAGCTCGCTACCGATGGCGAGATCACGAGGATGAAGCCGCCCTTCGACTTCGACATCTTCGAGCAGCCGCTGTGGTTGATCAAGCACGCCGAGCCCGCCGCCGCGGTCGCTGGCAATGCCTCGTCATGACTGTTCTGCTGCAGATCTCCGACACGCATTTCGGCACCGAGCGTCCGCCCGTCGTCGAAGCGCTGGTGGAACTGGTTGCCCTGCATCGGCCGGATGTCCTGATCCTGTCGGGTGACATCACCCAGCGCGCGCGGCAGTCCCAGTTCGAGGCGGCGCGCCGCTTCGTCGACAGGCTGAACGTCGCAAGGGTCTTGACGATTCCCGGCAACCACGACATCTCGCTGTTCAACCTGCCGGCTCGAATTTTCTGGCCCTATCGGAACTACCAGCGTCACTTCGGAGCCGATCTCGAACCCGTGCTCGATCTGCCGGACTTGCTGATGATGACCGTCAACACAACCCGGCGGTGGCGGCATGTCGATGGGGAAGTTTCGGCCAGGCAGATTGAACGCGTGGCAAAACGCCTGGCGAACGCCGGAGCAAAGCAGCTGCGCGTCATCGTGACGCACCAGCCGGTTGCTGTCTGCCGGCCCGAGGATGAACACAATCTGCTGCATGGTCATGCCGAGGCGATTCGCCAATGGGCGGCTGCCGGTGCCGATCTGATTCTGGGAGGGCATATTCATCTGCCCTTCGTGCGCGCCTTGCACCTGGTCGAGCCGCATCTGAAGAGGCCGATGTGGGCCGTCCAGGCCGGCACTGCGGTTTCACACAGGATCCGTCACAACACCGAAAATTCGGTCAACGTGATACGGGTTCCGACCGCAGCTGCGAATGCCTTGCAGGTCGCCGAAGTGGAGCGCTGGGATTTCAATCCTGGCACAGCGAGTTTTGTTGTTCGTGAACAACATTCTCTGGCCCGGAGTTGAACCAGAACGGCATGAGGCAACGCCGGATCACTTCCTAATTGGGCGGGGAAATTTGCCCCGGCTGGTCGCTCACGCGCGCACCGACGACAATCCTGGATCGTTCCAGCATTGCCTTGCTCCTCTTTTTCCGAGGCAGGCCTGAGTCCGAGAACTGCGCCATCCGCAGGGATCGGCAGGCCTCGCCAAATTCAGTGAATGTCCTGCTTATGTCCTTGTCATCTTCCGAACAATCCGTCGCCCGCACCACGTTTCCCGTTCGCCCCGCCTCGCTGCGCGACGCCAAGGCGATCGCCGAGGTTCATGTCGCTTCATGGCAGGCCGCCGTCGGTACGGCCGGCCCGGCCGAAGCCCTGCAAAGTTTTTCGGTCGATCGCTGCCAGGCCTATTGGCGTGAAGCGATCGACCTGTGTGAGCCGCAGGTTCTGGTGGCCACCGACAAAGACAAGGTGATCGGCTTTGCCGGCTTCGACCGCTCGCGTGACAAGGGAACACCGTCGACGACTGGCGAACTCTGGGCCTTGTATGTCAGTCCTGCACATTGGGGCCGCGGTGTTGGTTTGGCACTGTGGGACGCCGCTCGCGACGGTTTGCAGGAGGAGGGTTGCACCAAGGTCAGCGTCTGGTTGCCGATGCGTTTCGAGCGGACCATGCGCTTCGTCGAACTGGCCGGTTTCAAGCGCGAACCGACATCGGCGAAGACGATGGAAATCGGCGGAGCCCGGGTCGAGGAAATTCGCCTGCACCGCAGCGTCAGCTGATTCGTGGCGGGTGGCTCAGGCTGCCTGCGCGCTTTGGAGTTCATCCGCCTGACAAGCTGCGTAAAGGTTCCCGCAGATCGCCTTCGAGGTGCGCCGTGCAGTCGAGCAGTTCGATCACGAATGGCGCAGTGGCGCACAGGATGCTCAGCGAGCAGTTGCGCAGGCTGATCGACAAAGCCTTTCCGTCAGCCGACTTGGCGTGACGCATCAACAGGGACCTGACAACCAGGCCGTGGCTGACCACTGCCAGTGGTCCGGCAAGGGACGCCTGAAGTTGCAGCACGTGGGTAAAAGCGGATGCGACGCGCTGCTCGAATTGCGCTGCGGACTCACCTCCGGGTGGCGCCTCCTGCATCTGCATCGGGTCCCGCTCGAGGCTGTCGTAGGCCTGGCCGCGCAGGTCGCCGAAGTTTCGCTCCTGCAGCAATGGCGTTGTCGAGACAGCCAGGCCGGTGGCCTGGGACAGATGCGCCGCCGTCTGCATGGCGCGCGGCAGGTCACTGCTGACGATTCCCGCCAGACCGAACGTTGCCAGGCGACGTGCCAGCGCCGCCGCCTGCGCGTGGCCTCGGTCACTTAGCGGCGTCGCGGCCGGCTGCAGCACCCGTGCGATGTTCAACGGGGTTTCGCCGTGACGGATCAGCAGCAGCGTCACGGCGCGATCGCGGTCAAGATTTGTGTGGTGGGAAACGACACACAGTCGTCCAATCGCCTACCCGCACTCGGGCGTGAGGCTGACATGGCTTGGCGGTACACATCCGATGCATTCTGATACGTGAAGACCTATTCTTCAAACATCTGATTTCGTGCTGATGCGTTTTTTGACTGGAGCCCGTCATGAACAACACCTCGATGAGTCCCGAACTGCCAGGTGGTTTTGAACTGCGATTCCAATCGCTGTTCTCGGAAGGCAGGGCGCTGGCGTTTCCTTGCGACAACGGCGGGCAGGTAACACTCGATATGCTCAGCGAGCGAGCCCGAATCAACTATTTTTACGCACGGGCAGTCGTCGGACGCGAGTTCGCCGTTCCGGTGATTCATGCCACCACGCGCAACGACCGGCACTGACACTTCGGCAAGCTGAGAATTGCGTTGTCCGCCACTCGGCGGGCACCTGACGACAAGGGACCTTGCATGCCGTTAATCCGCGAATTCGCTGCTGTCGAACCTGAGCGCTCAATCATCGATGCGCAAGCCCAATCCGGACCGGTACTGGTCGAGTTCGGCGCGCCCTGGTGTCCCCACTGCCAGCGCGTTCAGCCGCTGCTGGAAGAGGTCTTGCGTTCGTATCCTTCAGTCGCGCATCACAAGATCGAAGACGGTAGCGGCAAACCGCTCGGCCGCAGTTTCCGCGTCAAGCTTTGGCCGACCTTGATCTTCATGAAGGATGGCGAGGAGTTCGCTCGTCTGGTGCGGCCGACCGATGCGGGCCCGATCCGCGAGGCGCTGGCGCGAATCGCCCCGGCTTGAAGGGTCAGGTCAGGGCCTGCGCCCTTGCCGTTTTCGCCTGAGCATGAGATTGAGAAGCGCGCTCGCTGCCTCTTGAAAGCCGGATCGCAAGCTCATTGACGAGCGTCATTCGTTACCATCCTGTAGCTGTAGCCGCCTCAACTTATTCGGAGGGCGGCGAATCCGAGCCAGATTCTGAGTCGAACAAGCCGACTCGGCTGATCAACGACCTGAAGGTATTCCCGACATGGCTTCCAGCTTGCTCGCATTGCTCGACGACATTGCGACTGTTCTCGATGACGTGGCCGTTTTGACCAAGGTCGCCGCCAAGAAAACCGCCGGTGTGCTCGGCGACGATCTCGCGCTCAATGCACAGCAGGTCAGCGGTGTGGCGGCCGACCGCGAACTGCCCGTGGTATGGGCGGTTGCCAAAGGATCGGCGCTGAACAAGGTGATTCTGGTGCCGCTGGCGCTGGTCATCAGCTCGTTCATTCCCTGGGCGGTGACGCCGCTGCTGATGCTTGGCGGCTTGTTTCTGTGTTACGAAGGGTTCGAGAAGCTGGCGCACAAGTTCCTGCACAGCGCCAGCGACGACGAGGCGCATCGCGAGGAACTTGCAAAGGCCGTGGCCGATCGCGAGATCGATCTGGTGGCGTTCGAGAAAGACAAGATCAAGGGCGCGATCCGTACCGATTTCGTGTTGTCGGCGGAAATCATCGCAATCACGCTCGGCACCGTGCAGGAGGCTGAATTTCTCACGCGACTGGTGGTGCTGTGTGGCATCTCGGCGGTGATGACCGTGGGCGTCTACGGCTTCGTCGCCGGCATCGTCAAGCTCGACGATCTGGGCTTGTATCTGAGCCGGCGCCAAGGCGGCTCGGCTGCAATCGGCCGAGCCATCCTGACGGCTGCGCCCTATCTGATGAAGGGCTTGACGATCGCCGGTACCGCAGCAATGTTCCTGGTGGGCGGCGGCATCCTGAGCCATGGCATTGCCCCGATTGGCCACGCGATCGAGGGCTGGGGAGAGGCTGCGGGCGGGTTTGCCGGGGCACTGTTGCCACACCTGCTGAACGGCCTCGTTGGCATCGTGGCTGGCGCAATCGCTGTGCTGGTAATGCACGTCGTGGGCATCGTCCGCGGGCGCTTCGCTGCTGCTGGATGACGCCAAGACCTAAGGCGACGCTAAACAAGTCCCTGCGGGTGCGCGCGCCTTGATTTTGGATGGGCTGCAAGGCGCAAACCTCAGACATAGCCCCAGCTATGGCGAGGATTTGCTACGCCGCAGACCGCCGAAAGCAAGGTTGTGCGGGCCGCGAGCGACTTGTTCAGCGTTGCCCTAAAGAAACAGTGCCGGGTCGACCATCGTCTGGTTCAGACTGACCGACCAATGCAGGTGTGGGCCAGTGACCCGGCCCGTGGCCCCGACGGTCGCGACCCGCTGCCCGGCCGTGACGACATCACCGACGCGCACCGCGGTCGAATCCAGGTGGCAGAACATCGACAACAGCCCCGCGCCATGGTCGAGCCAGATGGTGTTGCCATTGAAAAAATAGTCGCCAATATCGATCACCTGGCCTGCCGCCGGTGCAATCACCGGGGTACCCGTTGCTGCCGCGATGTCCATGCCGCTGTGCGGATTGCGCGGCTTGCCGTTGAAAATGCGTCGCAGCCCGAACGAACTCGAGCGCCTGCCTTCGGTCGGCGCCAGCAAACGAAGCGAGGCCGGTGTTGTCTCGCTGAACGTCGCAATCACCTGGTTCTGATGCACGCGCTCGCCTTCGTAGCGGGCGAGATCGTGCGCTGACAGATCAACTTTGCCGGGCGGCACTTTCAGTCTTTGTTCGGCGTAATTGGCCGCCACGATCGAATAGCTCAACGCTGCAGCGCGCCTGCCCGGAGTTTGCACATGGACTTCGTAAGTGCCCGGCTGCGCCGACAGAGCGATGCCGATCACCGCGGTCCAGCCGCGCGCACTGTCAACCACCAGCACGGGGCGCTCCCCTGCTCGGACCACCGGACGCGCGGATCCGGCATCGCCAACCGGCAACAATGCGATGCCGCCGGGCACCAGCCGTTCTGTTGGCAACTCGATCCCGCCCGCCGTGGCATGCAATGGCGCGGCGACGCTGCCGACGAGAAGGGCTGCGCGTGTGTTTGTACTCAACAGCAGGCTGCTGGCGAGCCTTCGCAGGACCTGTCGGCGCGGGAATGTTGGCATCGCGATTTGGGGAATTCGATTGTTCATATTACTGATCATCAGACAATGGGAGCGGGTGATTCCTGACTCTCGTCGACCGTTGGTGTGCAACCGACCGACAATCGCGACTGACTTCATCCGGCCCGTTTGCGCCGGCGGAGAATTGATTGAAGACTTATCACATCGAATTGCAGCGATTGAAAGCTGCCAAGCAAGGCAATGGACTGGTCGAGTTTGCCATCGATGCCCACTTGGCCCCGCAGTCTGCCGATGGCGATTCAGCGCCTACCAGCGTGCTCAGCATGACCGAGGCCAACGCGCGGGTGTTGATGACGCTGCTGAAGACGCAGTTGTCGGATGTCGACAAGCGGAAGGCCAGAAGCCAGCGTTGACGGCAACCAGGCGCCTCGCAATGC
The DNA here is from genome assembly GCA_038221635.1 of Burkholderiales bacterium. Lineage (GTDB taxonomy): Bacteria > Pseudomonadota > Gammaproteobacteria > Burkholderiales > Burkholderiaceae_C > Ideonella_A. The sequence continues at coordinate 142 of JBBRID010000183.1, read as the reverse complement.
TCAGGTCTGCCAGATTCGTGGCGGATTGGCGGCCAGGGCCCAGGCAATCTGGCGCCAATCGGCGCGGACCTGAGCCAACAAACGCGCCGCCGGTTCGGTGCGCGAAGCCAATACCCGCAACACGACCAGGCGATCGTTCGGC
>JBBRID010000182.1:0-7729 GCA_038221635.1 Burkholderiales bacterium | reverse complement strand
CGATTCCAGTGCGCTACCAGGGCATCCTGCCGGACCTGTTCAAGGAGGGCAAGGGCGTGGTTGCGCAGGGCCAGTTGCGCGACGGCGTCTTCGTGGCCAGCGAAGTGCTGGCCAAACATGACGAGAACTACATGCCGCCCGAAGCAGCCGAGGCCTTGAAAAAGGCACAAGAGGGCAGATCGCACCTCGGCGATTCGGTCATGCAGGGAGCACCCCAATGATCCCCGAACTTGGCCATTTCGCGCTGTGGCTGGCGCTCGGCGTCAGCCTCGTTCTGGGCATCCTGCCGCTGGTCGGCGCGCAGCGCGGGCGCTACGACTTGATGGCGATGGCGCGACCAGGCGCACGCGCGCTCTTCGCGTTGATCGCGTTCGCCTTCGGCTGCCTGCTGTTCTCGTTTGCCCGCAATGATTTTTCGGTATTCAACGTCGCATCGAACTCCAACTCGGCGCTGCCGCTGCATTTTCGCATTGCGGCCAGCTGGGGCAGCCATGAAGGCTCGATGTTGCTGTGGCTGCTGATGCAGTCGGGTTGGGCATTCGCGGTTGCGCAGTTCAGCCGCCACCTGCCGCAGGCCGTGTTGTCTCGCATCCTGGCGGTGATGGGGCTGATGACGGCTGGTTTCCTGTTGTTCGTGCTGATGACTTCGAACCCCTTCGACCGCATCGTTCCGGTGCCAGTCGATGGCCGGGATCTGAATCCGCTGCTGCAGGATCCGGGGATGATCTTCCATCCGCCGATGTTGTACATGGGGTATGTCGGCTTCTCGGTCGCGTTCGCATTTGCCGTTGCTGCGCTGATCGGCGGCACGCTCGATGCGCAATGGGTCCGCTGGACCCGGCCGTGGACGACTGTAGCCTGGGCATTCCTGACGGTTGGCATCGCGCTCGGCAGCTGGTGGGCGTATTACGAACTCGGCTGGGGTGGCTGGTGGTTCTGGGATCCGGTCGAGAACGCGTCGTTCATGCCCTGGCTGGTCGGCACCGCGCTGATCCATTCGCTGGCCGTCACCGAGAAACGCGGCAGCTTCAAATCGTGGACGGTGCTGCTGGCCATCCTCGCGTTTTCGCTGTCGCTGCTCGGCACCTTCCTGGTTCGCTCCGGTGTGTTGTCTTCCGTGCATTCGTTTGCCAGTGATCCCGCGCGCGGCCTGTTCATCCTGATCTTCCTGGCGATCACAGTGGGCGCCTCGCTGACGTTGTATGCCTGGCGAGCACCGACGGTCGGTCTCGGTGCGCGCTTCGCGTTGATCTCGCGCGAATCGCTGCTGCTGGCCAACAACGTGCTGCTGCTCGTTGCGATGGCTGCGGTGCTGCTCGGTACCCTTTATCCGTTGATTCTGGACGCCCTCGGGCTCGGCAAGATCTCGGTCGGCCCGCCGTATTTCGATACCGTCTTCGTTCCGTTGATGGCGCCGCTGGTCTTTCAGATGGGCATCGGTCCGTTGACACGCTGGAAGCAAGCCGAGTTGCCCGAGCTTGGCCACCGCCTGCGCTGGGCTGCCGGCGTGGCCGTGGTGGCAGCAATCGGCGCGGCTTGGGCCAGTGGCACCTTCAGCGCGATGTCGGCATTCGGTCTGCTGATGGCTTTCTGGATCATCGCTTCGCTGGCCGTCGATGTCTGGGATCGCATCCGCCCGGCCGGCGGCGTGCGCGCCAACGTGTTGCACCGCATGCGCCAGATCCCGCGTGCGATGGTCGGCATGATGCTGGCTCACCTGGGCGTTGCGGTGTTCGTGATCGGCGTGACGATGGTCAGGACGCACGAGGTCGAGCGCGACGTGAAGATGAACATCGGTGACAGCACCACGGTCGATGGCCTGGTCTTCACGTTTCGCGGCACCACCGATTACTCCGGCCCGAATTACCAGGCCACGCGCGGCCATGTCGAAGTCAGCGAAAACGACCGCAAGGTGTCCGATCTGTACCCCGAGAAGCGGATCTACAACGTTCAGCGCATGCCAATGACCGAGGCGGCGATCGAGACCCACTTCACGCGCGACCTGTATGTCTCGCTAGGTGAACCGGTCGACGCAGGCGCGGCGTGGATCGTGCGTGTCTACGTCAAGCCGTTCATCGACTGGATCTGGGGCGGTTGCCTGATGATGTCGCTCGGCGGCCTGCTTGCGATCACCGATCGGCGCTACCGCGTGCGCTCGCGGGCAACCGCCACCGAGCCGCTGCCATCGGGTGGTGTGCGCGCGTGATGAAAAAGAGCCTGCGATTCCTGCTGCCACTCGGTGTCTTCGCACTGCTGCTGGTTTTTCTGTTGATCGGCCTGAGGCTGAACCCGCGCGAGGTCCCGTCACCCTTGATCGGCAAGCCGGCTCCGGCGTTTGCGCTGCCGGTGCTCAACAAGCCTGAGCAACGCATCGCCCGCGACGACATGCTCGGCAAGGTCTGGGTGCTGAACGTGTTCGCGTCCTGGTGCGGTCCGTGCCGTGTCGAGCACCCCCTCGTGACCGAACTGGCCAGGCGCAATCTGGCACCGGTCTATGGGCTCAACTACAAAGACAAGACCGCCGACGCGAACCGGTGGCTGACCGATCTGGGCGATCCCTTCGCTGCGGTGCTGGTTGACACCGACGGCCGAGTCGGAATCGATTTCGGTGTCTACGGCGTGCCGGAAACCTTCGTCATCGACCAGCAGGGAATCGTCCAGCTCAAGCACATCGGACCATTGACGCCAGACGCTGTCAGCGAGCAGATCATGCCTTTGCTCGCCAAGTTGCAGGCGGGAAAGTCATGAGGGGCCTGGTCTGCCTGGTGGCATTGACGCTTGCCCTCGGCCTGTCGTTGAACAGCGTCGTTTCGGCCAATGAAGCTGCACCGGCGGCGGTCGACCCGGTGCTCGAAGCCAAAATGGTCGACATCACCGCCGAGTTGCGCTGCCTGGTCTGTCAGAACCAGACGATTGCCGATTCGAACGCCGATCTGGCGGTCGATCTGCGCCGTCAGGTGCGCGAGATGCTGACTCGCGGCGACAACCGCCAGCAGATTCTCGACTACATGACTGCACGATATGGCGACTTCGTGCTGTACCGCCCGCCGCTCAAGGCAAGCACCGCGGTGTTGTGGTTTGCTCCGGGCCTGTTGCTGGTCGGCGGGCTGATCCTGCTGGTGATCGTGCTGCGCCGGCGCAACCGCCTGACCGACAACCACTTCGAAGCCGAAGTCGACCCCTACATCGACTCGCCTGACGACCCCAATGCTGCTCCACCCGTCAAAGGCGCGAGCCAGGCCGGCAATATTTCCTCTTCCCGATGACCAATTCGATCGACGAACTGCGGCACCAACTGCAGGCCCTGCAAGATCTGCACGAACGCGGAGAGCTCAGCGCGCAAGCATTGGCCGAAGCCCGCGCGCCGCTGGAGCGTGAACTCGTCGCGCTGGTGGTGGCCGGCCCCGGCCCGTCGGCCGCGCCGGTGCAAACGCCCGCAACAGGGCAATCTCCGGTGAACACAGGCCTGCGGCCCCCAAGGCCTTCAGGGCTGATGACGGCCTCAGTGCTGGGCGGCATTGTCCTGCTGGCAGTGATCGGCTACACATTGACGGGCTCACCGCGCCTCGCCCTGAACACTCCGGAAACGAGCGTGGCTGCTGCCGGCCCGGCAGCAGCCGAGCCGGGCGCCGCACCAACTGAAGCGCAGGTGCGAGAGATGGTCGATCGGCTGGCCGAACGGCTGAGACAGCAGCCTGACGATCTGGTCGGCCAGACCATGCTGGCGCGCGCCTATGCCGTGATGGGACGCAACGATGAAGCGATCGCCGCTTTCCGCAAGGCCCTTTCGCTGGCGGGCAACGACGCCGGGCTGATGGCTGACCTTGCCGATGCGCTGGCGGCCAAAAACAACGGCGATCTGAGCGGCGAGCCAAGCCGTCTGGTGCAGCGCGCTCTCGAGGCTGAGCCCGGCAATCTGAAGGCGCTGGCCTTGTCGGGCAGCGCGGCCTTCGATCGCCGCGACTATGCAAGCGCGGTGCGCCAATGGGAGCAGGTCGAGCGCGCCTTGCCGCGTGACAGTGGATTTCTGCAGCAGGTGCAGTCGAGCATCGCGCAAGCTCGTCAGCTCGGCGGTCTGGCGCCGGCCGCCGACGGCAATCCTGCACTCGTGGCATCTGCAAATAGCCCTGCCGGACCAGCGGCCAGCGCGATCAGCGGCACCGTCACGCTGGCCGCCGCGCTGCAATCCAAGGTTGCCGCAGACGATACGGTCTTCATCGTGGCGCGTGCCGCCAGTGGGCCGCGCATGCCGCTGGCGGTGTTGCGCAAACAGGTCAAGGATCTGCCGCTGACATTCACGCTCGATGACAGCTTGGCGATGGCGCCGACCGCGAAGATATCCGACCACGCCGAGGTGATCGTGATTGCACGCATCAGCAAGAGCGGCAATGCGCTGCCGCAGCCGGGCGACATCAGCGGCCAATCGACGCCGGTCAAGCCGGGCGCAAGTGCCATTGCGGTGGAACTCGATGAGGTGGTGACGGCGGCGGCGCCGTCGCGCTGAACAAGAACGACGCCGGCGCATCACGCGCCGCTGCGGTCAAAAATTCTCGCGACTCATGGGCAACGGCCAGAGACTGCGCGGGCGACGATCGATACGGCCGATAGCAGCGACGCATGCTCATCGGCGGCCAGGCAGTCGGCGCGCCCCGCCGATCCGACCGCGCGCGACCAGCGCGATTGCGACCCGCTGTCCAAATTTTCGGTGCTGCGACCTGCCGCATCGGCCATCGCCCTCACGCTGCCGCGGCTGGTCGTTGCGGCCGACCGCAACACCTCGGCGTCGAGTCGCAATCGCTCGCGTGACAACGTTGGAGATGGGGCAGAAGCCGTCTGCTCAGCAATTGCTGCCTGCTCCGGCAGCGCGACCGATTGGTCTGGAATCGGTAGGAACTTCATCTCCGATTGCGCTACGGGCGGCGGCCTGGCCGCGATGGCCGTGGCCTCAGTCGAACCAGTCCGCCTGGGCGGTCGACGCCGCTCGATCTTCTTGGCGGCAGGCTCTGGTCCGGGCTCGACACGGCGCGGCTGCAGGAAAACGGTGACAGGCGAGACTTCCGCGCTTGCTGGCGAAGCAGGCCCCGATTGCGGCGCGGGATCGAGGCCGATCATCAACAGCCCGGTGGCCGAGGCCGCGGCCGCGGCAGCCAGCATCCGGCGGTGCAACGGCTGACGGGCCAGGATCGGCTGCTGATTCACTGGCCGTCCTGCATCAGCGCCCGGTCATACAGCACTAAAGCCCCAACACGTGCGGCAAGTACAGGCTGATGGCCGGGAACGCGATCAGCACGGCCATCCGCATCAAATCAGCGAAGATGAACGGTGTGACGCCGCGCCAGATCGTCGTGGTCGGCAAGTCGGGTATCACACTCGACAGCACGAAGATGTTCATGCCGACTGGCGGCGTGATCAGGCTGATCTCGATCACGCAGACGATGATGATGCCGAACCAGACCGGATCGAAACCGAGTGAAGTGACCAGCGGAAAAAATACCGGCACCGTCAGCAACATCATTGACAGGCTTTCCATCGCCATGCCGAGAACAACGTAGATCGCGCAGATCGCAACGATCACCGCGAGCGGATGGACGTTGAACTGGGTCACGAAGGCCAGCAGGGCCGAAGGCAATTCGGTGAAGTTCAGGAAATTGGCGAACAGCGATGCGCCAATGACGATCGTGAACAACATCGCCGAGGTGCGCGACGATTCGACCAGCACATCACGAAGGACGGCCCAAGACAAGGCCCGCCGTGCCAGCGCGAACAGGAAGCCGCCGAAGGCGCCGACGCCCGCTGCCTCGGTCGGCGTGAAGAAGCCACCGTACATGCCGCCCATCACGATCGCAAACAGCAGCAGCACGCCCCATATATTGCGCATTGAACGCAGCCGCTCGGACCAGTCGGCCCGCTCGCCAGGCGGCCCCCAGGTTGGGTGGCGTTTGGTCACCCACATCGAGGCAGCCAGGTAGAAGCCGGTCGCCAGCAGACCCGGCAATACGCCGGCGGCAAACAGCGCGCCGATGCTCTGCTCGGTCATGATGCCGTAGATGACCAGGATGACCGACGGTGGAATCAGGATACCCAGCGTCGCGCCGGCGCAGATCGATCCCGCCGCGAATGCCGGGTCATAGTTGAAGCGCCGCATCTCCGGCATCGCCACCCGCGCCATCGTCGCGGTGGTCGCAATCGACGAGCCGCAGATCGCGCCGAAGCCGGCACAAGCGGCGATAGTCGACATCGCCAACCCGCCGCGTTTGTGACCGATCAGCGAATAGGCCGCTTGGTAAAGATCGCGCGACATGCCGGCTCGGGTGACGAAATTGCCCATCAGCACGAACAGCGGAACAACCGATAGCGTGTAGGTGCCAATATCGATGAACTCGCTGGCGGCAGATGACATCGCCGCCGGCCAGGAACGCATCAAGCCAAGGCCGCACAATCCAACCAGGCCCATGCTCACCGCAATCGGCACGCGCAGCAACATCAGCGCGAACATGGCCGCAAATCCGAGCAGTCCTGCGGTCATGCGGCCGCTACCTTGGCTTGTTCTGCCGCCCGCCATGCCAGCCAGATATGGACGACCGCAGTGACGACCAGCATCGCCGCGATCATGCTGTGGAACGGCCACAACTTGATCTCCAGCGTTGCCGTCATGTCGCCGTACTCCATGGTCCGGGCCGCGCGCTCACGCACGAGCCAGGCGGCACCCAACAGGGTCAGCGCGGTCAGGCCCTGCGAGGCGACCTTCTGCCAGCGCAGCAGGGCGGCCGGCATCAGCCGGTCGAGCAGGTCAAAGACGATATGTTCACCGACCAGCGACGCCAATGGCAGCGCAAAATAGATCATCAGGGTCATGAAAATCTCGGTCAGTTCGACCGCGCCGGTCAGCGAGTTGTCGAAGAATTTGCGACCGATGACGTCGGCGAAGGTCAGCACCATCATCGCGAACAGCGCGAACGCGGCAACGGTGGCAAACAACGATTCGATGCGTTTCATTGAGATCGTATGTAAATAACCGACCGGCTGCGGCAAGCCGCGGGATCCGGTCGGTTCGGGGGCGGGGCGAATCAGCGGCCGCCCCGACGGCTTATTGCAGCTTGCTGATCTCGGCGCGGAACTCCTTCAATACGCTTGCCGCATTCTTGAGACCCTTGGCTTCGGCTTCCTTGATCCACTCGGCTTCGATCGGTGCGGTCTTGGCCTTGAAATCGGCAACGAACTTGGCATCGGCCTGCGTGGTCTGAATGCCGGCAGCCTGCTGCATGGCTTTGCTGTGGACGTCGGCGGCGTCCCAGTACTTGCCGAACAGGCGGGCCGCCGACTCGCCGGACAATTTCTCGATGATTGCCTGGTCAGCCTTCGGAATCTTGCTCCAGGTGGCGGGGTTCATCACGAACGCAAAACTCGTGTTGTACAGCCCCCCTGGCACGGTCGTCGCATATTTGATCAGCTTGTCGAGCTTGAACGATTCGATCGATTCATGCGGGAACCACACGCCATCGACCACGCCGGACGACATCAGCTCGTACGACTGCGGCGCCGGCTTCAGCGTCATGTTGGCGCCGAGCGCCTTGCCGACGTCGTTGACGACACCGCCGCCGACGCGGAACTTGATGCCGTCGAGATCGGCCAGCGTCTTGACCGGGCGCTTGTTGTTGAAGATGTTGCCCGGACCATGGGTGAAGACCGTGATGACGTGCAGGCCGCGGTGCTCATCGAACTTGGCCAG
>JBBRID010000181.1:0-7807 GCA_038221635.1 Burkholderiales bacterium | reverse complement strand
CCCGTCTTCGACGGACGCAGGGTGAGTCGCTTGCCATTGACTCGGGCAGGCCTGATCGGCACCTGAGACCGGACTCTAAAGGCGGCCCAACAGTTCGGCCTTCTTCGCCTGAAACTCCTCATCGCTGAGGATGCCCTTGGTTTTCAGGCCGGCAAGTTTCTCGATCGTGGCGAATACATCCTGCTCATTGCCACCAACCGGCGCTGGCGCGGGTGGTGGCGCATTGTCCCAATTCGACGCATTCCCCTGGGCAGTGTTCGGTGCCGGCCCCGGCGCTGGCGCAGCTGCGCTGGGCGGCTGGCCGTTGGACGAAATCACCGGCAAGCTGGCAACGTCGATCAGCCCATACTGGCTGTTGAAGCTGAGCGTGCCGCCAACCGACTGCTGCTGCGAGAAGCCACCGATCTGGTGGTCCAGCGTGTCGTAGACGGTGACCGTGCCGCCGACGTCGATCACCAGACGCCGCGCCTGCGCAAAATACGCGTAACGCACGTTGTTCTGGGCACCCGTGCTGCTGGGGTGGCGCAGGTCCGACGGCCACCAGTCGTTCGACGTACCGGGCACAAACAGGCTGGCTGCTCCGAAGCCACCACCGCCCTGCTGCTGACTGCTGCCGCCACCGCCGCCATAGTTCGACTGCTGCTGTCCGGTGTTGTACCCGCCGCCCTGGATTTGCGACTGGAAGCTGCCGCTGCGGATCAGATCGGGCTGGCTGGCGATCAGGCTGGCCAGCTCCGAACACAGGCCGTCGACCCGACCCTTCAGGTAGTTGTTGAACATGTCCGACACCATGATCATGCCGCCGCGCATCCACTGGCCGGAGCCGGCGAATTCGGGGTGATTGAACTGGGCCATGCTGCCGTTGCCATTGATGACGGAATCCAGCATGCTCATCGTGGCGTCGACGCTGAAGCCGTTGCGTTGCGCGATGTCGTTGATGATCTGCTGACCAGCAGGTGAGAGTTGTCGCATAAGAATATCCATCGAGGAGGGTCACCGCCGAGGAATCCGGCGGTGGCGACGGCAGCGGCGGAGTGGTGCGTCACCGTCTTCAGGGCAGGTCGAACGATAGCAGCCGGCCGCGTTGGGGTGGTCTCGCGCCGCCAGTGGGCGATCCGCCGCCATGGCCAAGCAGGGGCTGCGCGGCCTAGAATCGGCGCCTGGGCCATAAGCCCGCCACCCCTGTGCCCAACCACCCGGGCTCACCACCAGCACCACAAGTGCCTGCCGCCATGACCGCTCCCTACGATCAGTCGTCCGATCTCGTTCGCGCCTTTCGCGAGGATCCGCACGCCCTGCCCTCTTCATTGTTCGGCCTGCCTGGCCAGGCGCCGCATGAGCGCGTGTTGCTGGCTGCCGACGAGCGCACTGGTCTGAAAGCCATCCTGGCAGTCCACAGCACTGCTCGCGGACCGGCCTTCGGCGGTTGCCGCTTCTGGCGCTATGAAAACGAACTGGCGGCGCTGAACGATGCGTTGCGGCTGTCGCAGGGCATGAGCCTGAAGAACGCGCTGGCCGATTTGCCATTTGGCGGCGGCAAGGCCGTCATCATCAAACCAGCCGGGGCATTTGATCGCGCTGCATTGTTCGCTGCGTTCGGCCGCGCCGTGCAGTCCCTCGGCGGCGGCTACATCACCGCCGAAGATGTCGGCACGACAACCGCTGACATGTTGGGCATGAAGGCGCAGACACCATTCGTCAGCGGCATTCCACGTGACGATGGGGTGTTCGGCGGCGACCCCAGCCCGAAGACGGCGTGGGGCGTATTCGTCTCGATCCAGACCGGCGCGCGTTTGCACCTGCAGCGCCAATCGCTGGACGGCGTGAGCGTCGCGCTGCAGGGGCTCGGCGCGGTGGGCTGGCATCTGGCCCGGTTTCTGCACCAGGCGGGCGCCAAGCTGGTGGTGGCCGATTTCGACGCCGCCAAGGTCGCTCGAGCGCACGAACTGTTTGGTGCACAGGTTGTCGCAGTCGACCAGATCCTGTCGGCCGACGTCGATGTGCTGGCACCTTGCGCGATGGGCGCGGTATTGAATGCCTTCAGCGTGCCGCTGTTGCGCGCCAAGCTGATCACCGGTGCCGCCAACAATCAGCTGGCCACTGCAGCCGACGGCGACGCCTTGCACGCGCGAGGCATCTTGTATCTGCCCGACTACCTGGTCAACGCTGGCGGCATCGTCAGCGTGGCGCGTGAGTACCGCAACGAAGGCGAAGAGCAGGCCGTGATGGCCGAGGTGGGCCTGATCGCGGCCCGTGTCGAGGAACTGCTCGAGCGCGTGAAGGTAAGCGGGCAGACACCGGCTCGCGAAGCGGATGATTGGGCGAGGGCAAAATTGGTCAGGGTGGATTGAGCGTTGCGGGGGACGCCATCGCGCCGGAAGGCGCTCCCACAGAACACCAGCAATACCAGCAATACCAGCAATACCAGCAATACCAGCAATTGCCGGCAATCTACTTGTATTGGGTGGGAGCCTTCAGGCGCGATTTCCCTCCCGCAAAATCACCCCAACGTCCGCTTGAACAAAGCCAGCGTCCGATCCCAGGCCTGCTGCGCAGCAGCGGCGTTGTAGCGCGGCGTGGTGTCGTTGTTGAAGCCGTGCTGCGTGCCGGGATAAGTGATCGCCTCGTATTTGACCCCGGCGCTTTTCAGACCCGCCTCGTAAGCCGGCCAGGCGGCGTTGATGCGTTCGTCGTTCTCGGCAAAGATCACCGACAGTTCGGCCTTGATCTTGCCGACCTGGTCGGCGGCGGCCGGCGCGCCGTAGAACGGCGCTCCGGCCTTCAGTTCTGGCACCCGCGTGGCCAGCAGGTTGACCATGCCGCCGCCGTAACAAAAGCCCACCGCGCCGAGCTTGCCATTGCCACCTGCAACGTTGCGAGACCAAGCCGCGGCGGTCACGAAATCCTCGCGCGTCTTCGTTTGATCGAGCTTGCCGAACATTTCACGCGCCTTGTCTTCATCGCCGGGATAACCACCGAGCGGAAACAAAGCGTCAGGCGCGATGGTGATGTAATTTTCCAGCGCCAGGCGCCGCGCGATGTCCTCGATGTGCGGGTTGAGGCCGCGGTTCTCGTGGATCACCAGAACCACCGGCAGCGGACCAGTCGCCTGCACCGGCCGTGCCACGTAGGCGCGCACCTTGCCGTAGCCGGCGGGTGAAGCGAATTCGACGAATTCGGTCTTCAGGCGCGGATCGGTCGGCGCCACCTTCTGCGCCCGCGCGAAATTGGGGCTCAACGCAGCCAGCAGCGCAGTGGCCGTCATGCCGCTGGCAGCGGCGAAGCGCGCGGCACGGTCGAGAAAACCGCGCCGGTCGATGTCACCGTGAAGGTACTGGTCGAACAGGCACCAGAGGTCGGGATCGATCCGGGCGGCATCGAGCGCTGGAGAATCGTGGGTCATGGCGAAAACGCGCGAAAGTGGCAGTGGTTAGCCTTTTACACCGCCGCCCGCGCCGCGTGCACTGGCGGGGTATCGCAGTTCAACCCCGGCAGCGAACGCGCCAACGCCAGCGACGTGTCGGCGCGGTTTTTTCTGCCCTCAGCGCGCCGGCCGCAGCGTTCGCAGACGCGCCAGGTCCTGCGGTTCGTCAACGTCCCAAAGAACCTCGAGTTCGCGCAGTTTGAGATTCAGCAGCCGCGCCCGCGCCCGCGTGTCGACCATCACCGCGGTCGTACTCCAGGTCATGTCGACGAACAGCTGCCATTGCGGTCGGCGTAGACCGATCAGAACATAGCCGCCGTCTTCGGCCGGGTAGAACACCGCATCGTCGCCCTCCAACAGCGCCTGCGCGGCGCGCCGCAGGTGATCGGGTGTCAGCACTGGGCAATCGGTACCGATCAGCAGCATCGGGCCGTCGACAGCGGGCGCAATGAACGCCGCAAACATGCGGTCGCCGAGGTCGCCGTCTGGCTGAACGCGGCAATCGACACCGGCAGTGCGGCGCAGTGCCCTGAAGAAGCGGTGGTCCGCATCAGGCGTGCACCACAGCGTGACCGGCCCGAGTGCCGCCTCCTGGGCAGTCTGCAAAGCCCCACGAGTCAGCTGGCGCTGCAGACGCGCCGCGCCCGCTGCGCCGAGTGCTGGAATCAGCCGCGTCTTGGCCAATCCGGCGATCGGCGCCTTCGCGAGGATGGCGATGCCGACCTGCTGCAGAGGAGATTCGGTAGGTTCATCAGTCATGGCAAGCGGTCGTCGGGAAACTGCAGTCGGTTCGCCGGATCAAGCCCATGCGATGTGGTCGAGGTACGCATGAAAGGCGGAAAAAACATCTGCTGGCCGGTCGACGCGGAATGGGCCGCCGACTGGATCGAGCAGTCGCGTGCGCGGATCGAGCGATTGGTCGCTTGCGCGAACGATGTCGGCCTGTTTTCCGAAGAAGTCGATCCGACAAGCGGTGCGATGCTCGGCAACCATCCGCAAGCGCTGACGCACCTGGACCGGCCCGGCCACCACCGCCTCGACCGAGCCGACGCGACGGTTTCGGACCCAGCCCCCGTGCCTGATCGGCCATCCACCAGCGGATCCGACACCCTGTGCGAGTCATCGGATCTCGAGGCTGCGGACGAATTCGGTCATGACGCCTGCATTTTCCTCTCGATTCGAACCCAGCGATTTGCATCGCAGAAACGCCGTCACGCGCGAACGCTCAAGTTTGTTCCTTGGCGGCCGAAGAAATGGATCGAAGGTCCGTGCAGCCGGCAAGCCGTGCCTGGCGGACCCGATTACCTTTTCCCTGCCGAGCGGACTCGCCGGCGTCATCGAACGGATGAGATGAAGAACGACCGACTCGGCTTGCTGATGATCTTTGCGACGCTCGCGGTCATCGCGATGACCGTCGCGGCGATCGTGATGCAGCAAGGAAGGTCGCACGAACGCCAGATCCGGGCGCAGGGCATCGGACTGTCGCGGGCCTTGTCCAGCCTGCCTTTCGATCAGCTCGCACCGCAGGGCGGGCGCCCCGGCCTGCTGCAGACCCTGCTCGGTATCCAGCGCAGCGCAGATTTTGCCTACGGCCTCCTGGTCAGTCCGGCCGGGGTAAAGCTGGCCGAAGTCGTCGCGCCAACGACGCTGGTGCCCGATAGCGTGCTGCCCCGCGATGCTGCCGGCTGGGTCGGCGACCACCAGCTGCTGTCGCCCGGTGACGGTCGCCGCATCCGCGAGTTCTACGGCCCGGTACTGGCCGACGGCAATCTGGCGGGCTTCGTCAGGCTCGGCTACTACAACACGGCGCCCTGGCTTGGCAGCGACCAGTTGTCGTTTGCCGCACTGCTGGCGCTGCCGATCTTCATGCTGGCGCCCCTGTTCTATTTCCTGATGCGCCGCGAGATGAAGCCGCTGGCTGCACTGGGCGAGCAGATGCAGTCGATCACAAAAAGCGGCCCGAATTCACCGGTACCAGTGCCCGAGGGGCTGCAGCTGAATGAATTCATCAGGCGATTCGGCACCTTCCTGAACGTTGCCGAGGAAAGGATCCGCTGCCTCGAGGCCGAACGCATGAACTCGGTGACCTCGAACCGCCTGCTTGCCTACCGCAAAGACAAGATCGAGGCGATGCTGCATGCACTGCCCGAAGGTGTGATCGTGATTGACGAATCCTGCACGGCAACTTTCGCGAATGGCAAGGTCGAGCCGATCCTCGGCGTGACGCCCGAGCAGATCGTCGGCAGGCCGCCACACGTCTGGTGCAGCCACCCCGACATGCTGGCGTTCCTGATGCGCCATGAAGGCACTGTGAATATCCGCGGTGCGCAGGCGCAACTGACGCTGCTCGGCGAGGGAGGGCCGCGCCATGTGGCGGTTTCCTCCGTCCCACTGGTTTCGCCGCAGGATCCGACCAACGTCTTCGGTACGCTGATCGTCTTCAGGGACAACACCCAGGAACAATTGGCGCGCAGCGCCGGGGCCGAGTTCGTCGCCAGCGTCTCGCACGAACTGAAGACGCCGCTGAACACACTCGCTTCCTACAGTGAGCTGCTGATGGATTCAGCCTCGATCGGCGAAGAGATGCGTGTCGAGGCCGTCAACGTGATCCACGACGAGGTCGCACGGATGAACGGCCTGATCAACAACCTGTTGAACATCTCGAAGCTCGAAACCGGCGCGCTTGCTGTGGATCGCCAGCGCGTCAACCTGCGCGACCTGTTGCACGATTGCTTCGAATCGCAGCGCCAGAATGCACTCGGTCGCGGCATCGAGTTCCGCTTCGAGGTGCCGCCCAACATCGGGCTGGTCTCGATCGACAAGGATCTGTTCAGGATTGCGCTGAACAACCTGCTGAGCAATGCAATCAAATACAACGTCGCCGACGGCCACGTCGTGCTGAGCGCCGAGGAAAACGGCGACCACGGAATCGAGATCCAGGTACGCGACGGCGGCATCGGCATCGCGCCTGAGCACCTCGACCAGATCTTCGAGAAATATTACCGCGTCGCCGACAGCACCGCCAGCGGGCGCAGCGGCCACGGCCTGGGTCTGCACCTTGCCAAGCAGATCATCGAACTGCACCACGGCAGCATCCGCGTTTCGAGCACCCGCGGCAAAGGTACCGAATTCAGCATCTGCATCACCTAACAGACGGCACCCTATCTCGAGGCCTCCCCCGCATGAAAAAGATCCTGATCGTCGACGACGAACCGCACATGCTTCGGGTGCTGAAGTTCACGCTGGAACGCGCCGGCTACCGAGTCGCGACCGAATGCGACGGCCAAGCCGGGCTCGAGCATGTGCTGGCAGACGCGCCGGACGCGCTGGTGTCCGACATCCGCATGCCGAGGATGGACGGCCGTGAACTGGTGCAGGCAATCCACCGCCAGATGCCGGATCGCCGGTTCCCGATCCTGGTGATGTCGTCGTTGACCGGGCGCGAGGAGCGTGACTGGGTGCAGGCGATCGGCAATGTCGATTTCCTCGAAAAGCCGGTCAGCCCGCGCCAGTTGATCGCCCGTCTGGCCAGGCACTTCGAAGCGGCAAACTGCGCCTTGGAAGGCGGCCATGCTTGACCGATTCGTCGCCGAGATCGATCTCGCCAAATATCACCGCTGGCTGAGCCGTGCGCTCGGCGAACAGCTGGCATTTGCGCTGTGCAGCAGCGACGCCACGGTGCACTGGATCAGCCCCGATCCGCTCGGCGCAGAGCTTGCGCATCATCTGGCCACGCTGAAGGCGAGCGGATTCGGCTGGCCGTTCGACGGCGGCGGAATGGCATCTGAGCCGCTCGACGGCCAACGCACGTTGATGTACTGCCCCGTCGACACGCGCTCCGGCAGCCGCCTCGGCTGGCTCGCGGTGATGGTCGACTGCCTTGCCGACGACGCCGCGCCACGTCACCTCGACCAGTTGTCAGAGGCGCTGGAGGACCTCGGCACCGCGATCGTCGACGAATGCAGGCTGCGTTTCGAGCTCGGCAGCATGACCGAGGAACTGGCCGAACGCTACGAAGAGCTTCACCTCGTCTACGGCGTCGACCAGCATGTGCGACGCCATGGCCAACGGCTCGAGGTGTTTCAGAGCCTGCTCGAAAGCTGCGCCGAGCAGATGCACGTCGATGTCGTCGCCTTCGTCTGTCCGTCGGAGAATATCTGCCTGTCGTCGGGGCAGCCGAGCCGGCCTATCCACAACCTCGACCTGGTGCTGGTCGAGATGCGTGGCGACCTGTTCCGCTTCGTGCAGTCGACCCGCGAAACGATGGTCTTGAATTCCCCCAACGACCCGCGGCGCGCCTATGTCTTCACCGACATGCCGTACAAGATCCTGTCGTGCCCGGTGCGCAGCGACGGTGTCGTGCATGCCCAGCTGGTGTTGCTG
>JBBRID010000180.1:0-7823 GCA_038221635.1 Burkholderiales bacterium | reverse complement strand
AATCTCAATGCGCACGAGATCGAGAGCCTGATGGACAGCGAGATTGAAACTCATCATCAGGAAGAGCATGCCGCTGTTGCGGCGATCGGCCGCCTGGCGGGCGGCCTGCCAGCCTTCGGCATCGTCGCGGCTGTGCTTGGCGTGGTCAACACGATGGGCTCGGTTGGTCAGGCACCAGCCATCCTCGGCGGCATGATTGCCTCAGCCTTGGTGGGAACCTTCCTCGGCATCTTGCTCGCCTACGGCTTCGTGGAGCCGCTCGGCGGGCTGCTCGAGCAGAAGGTCGAAGACGGATCCAAAGAATTGCAATGCATCAAGACGACCTTGCTGGCGTCGATGCAGGGTTACGCGCCGCAAGTGGCGATCGAGTTCGGGCGCAAGGTGCTCTATTCGGGCGATCGACCGACCTTCTCGGAGCTCGAAGGGCACGTGAAAGGCAAGAAGTGATGGCTCCCCCCCGTAGCGCCTTCGGCGCACCCCCATTGGCCACGAAGGGGGCACTTCGTGACCCTTGGGGCGCCACCAGCGGACCGGCGAAGCCGGATCCGCAGCGCCCGCTTGATGTGGGCCCGACTTCGTCTGCCCTTCTGATCGAGACTGGAGTGACGAATGGCCGGTGATTCGAAGAAGTTGCAGCCGATCATCATCAAGCGGGTGAAGAAGGGCGGGCATGCGGTGCATGGTGGCGCCTGGAAGATTGCCTATGCCGACTTCGTGACTGCGATGATGGCGTTTTTTCTGCTGATGTGGTTGCTCGGCTCGACCTCCGAAGGTGACAAGAAGGGCATTGCCGACTTCTTCCAGAACCCGATGAAGGTGTCGCTGAATGGTGGCGGCTCGGGATCTGGCGATTCCTCGCACATCATCAAGGGCGGTGGCACCGATCTTTCACGGCAGAACGGCCAGGTCAAGCGCGGCGAGATCGAGGCGCCACGGGCGACGCTTAATTTGCTGGCGCTGAAAGAAGAACAGCGCAAGGCCGAACGCGAGCGCCTCGAAGAATTGAAAGAGAAGGTGAGCGAGGTGCTGGCCTCCAACCCGAAGCTGGCCGGCATGCGATCGCAAATACGGCTCGATCTGACGAAAGACGGCCTGCGTATCCAGATCGTCGACGACCAGAGCCGGCCGATGTTCGACAGCGGCAGCGCCGTAGTGAAGACCTACATGCGTGACCTGCTGCAGGAGATCGGCTCGGTGCTGGCTGAAGTGCCGAACCGCCTGACGCTGGAAGGGCACACCGATGCGCAATCATTCGGCGGCGGCGGTCGGGGCTACAGCAACTGGGAGTTGTCGAGCGACCGGGCCAACGCGTCCCGCCGCGAGCTGCTGTCCGGTGGCCTGCCGGATGGCCGCGTGCTCCGGGTGCAGGGCCTCGCGTCGAGCAATCCGTTTGAACCCGACAACCCGAACGGCCCCGCCAACCGACGCATCAGCATCATCGTGATGAACCGCGACGCCGAAGACCGCGTCTTCATGACAAGCCCTGATACTGCCGAGGCAACGCCACCGGATCTGCGGCCGCCAATCGGCAAGCTGGCAGCGATTCACGCCCCGCGGCTGCCTTGAAGCCCGACGCCTTCCTTGTTCAAGCCGGCGCCCACAGCACTGCGAACTGATTTTGAACGTCGGTCCAGTGTCGGCAGGCTCCGAACCCGGCCTTGGCGAGCAAGCCTTCGAAGCCCTGCAAGGTATATTTGTACGAGTTTTCGGTGTGGATGCGTTCGCCAGCAGCAAACTGGCGTGATCCGCCCGGCCACGTGACATTGAGCGCCCGACGGGCCTCGAGGTGCATCTCGATGCGCAATTGCGACGCGTTGTAGAGACCGATATGCCGCCAGTCCTGCGGCTTGAAATCGCTGCCGATCTGGTGGTTCAGGTGCAACAGTAAATTGAGGTTGAACGCGGCAGTCACGCCCAACGCATCGTCGTAGGCCGGCTCGAGAATGCTGGCCGCCTTGACCAGATCCACGCCGATCAGCAGACCTCCACCGCCGGCCTGCTCACGAAGGCTGCGAAGAAACGACAGCGCTTGGTCGGGTGTGAAATTGCCGATGCTCGAGCCTGGATAAAAGAAGACCGGACGCCCGCTGAGCACGTCTCGTGGCAGCGGCAATGAGGCGGAGAAGTCGAGCCCGATGCCGGCCATTTCGATCTGCGGATGTTCGAGCGCAACGCGGCCCAGTGCCTCGCGAAGGAAATCGACCGAGATATCCACGGCGATATAGCGCCGCGGCTGCAATGCCGCAAATAAATCACTCGCCTTCTTGCAGTTGCCTGCCCCGAGATCGATCAGGCTGCCGATCGGGCCGATGGCCTGCGCCATCTCCGTCGCCCCGGCCGCGAAGATCGCGGCTTCGGTGCGGGTAGGGTAGTACTCAGGCAATTCGGTGATGGCCTCGAACAGCTTCGATCCCAGCTGGTCATACAGAAACTTGGGCGAAGTGGAGGCGGTCGGCGCTGTCAGGCCCGCTATCAATTCCGCCTTCATGGCAGCCGGATCTTCCTGATGAAGCTGCATGAACTGTGGCTCGCCGTTGCGCTTGGACTCGTTTGGCATGGATGCGTAGGGGGAAGCAGAAGGATCGGCAGCGGAAGTACGGCAGCGGTGCGCCAGCGTTCTGGCAATAGCCGGGCCCACATCCTATAGGCATGCGCCATGTAAGCGACAATTGATGGCAGAGTGTGCCGTGTCAGCGTCGGCGTTTGGCACGATCAGTCCTTCGTCGTTTTTGGTGGTCATGACCGAACTTACCCACGAAACTTTCGCACCTGGCGCGTTGCCGGCCGTTGAAACTGTCATCTCCGAACTCGGCGGCAAACATGTCGTTCTGGGCTTGTCGGGCGGCATCGCCTGCTACAAGTCGGCCGAACTGTTGCGTGAGTTGGTGCGAGCCGGGGCCAGCGTGCAGGTCGTGATGAGCGAGGCGGCCGAACATTTCATCACGCCGGTGACGATGCAGGCCTTGTCCAATCGCAGTGTCTACACCAGCCAGTGGGACAGCCGAGAGCCGAATGCAATGGCGCACATCAATCTGACGCGCGCAGCCGATGCCGTGTTGGTGGCTCCGGCGAGCGGCGATTTCATCGCCAAGCTGTCACAGGGCAGGGCCGATGATCTGTTGAGCTTGATGTGCCTGGCACGCCCGGCGCGAACCTGCCCGCTGCTGCTGGCGCCGGCGATGAATCGCGAGATGTGGGCGCACCCGGCCACGCAACGCAACTTGCGCCAGGTGGTGGCCGACGGTGCCACGCTGCTCGGCCCGGGCGCCGGTGACCAGGCCTGTGGCGAGGTTGGTGATGGCCGCATGCTCGAACCCGCTGAACTGCTCGATGACCTGATTGCCTTCTTCCAGCCTAAGACACTGCGCGGAAAAAAGGTGTTGATCACCGCCGGCCCGACCTATGAGCCGATCGATCCGGTGCGCGGCATCACCAATCGATCAAGCGGCAAGATGGGCTTCGCTTTGGCGCGGGCAGCCCGTGACGCCGGTGCCGACGTCACGCTGTTGGCCGGACCGGTGGCGCTGGCCACGCCGCGTGGCGTCGTGCGCATCGATGTGTCGACCGCGCAGCAGATGTTCGATCAAGCGATGGCCGCGGCGCCGCATCAGGACGTGTTCATTGCAACCGCCGCGGTAGCCGATTGGCGTCCGTTGCAGTCGGCAGAACACAAGCTGAAGAAGCAGCAGGGGCAGCGCACGCCAAGCTTCGAGATGACCGAGAACCCGGACATCCTGGCGGCGGTTGCCACCTTGTCCAACGATGGCCCGCAGCACAAGCCATATTGCGTCGGGTTCGCCGCCGAAAGCGAAAATCTGCTGCAGCATGCCCGCGACAAGCTGCTGCGCAAGCGGGTATCGCTGATCGTCGGCAACCTCGGCCCGGACACTTTCGGGCGCGACGAGAACAGTCTGGTACTGGTCGATGCTGACGGGCATGTCGAGTGGCCACGCGCGGGCAAGCTGACGTTGGCGCGCAAGCTCATCGTCGAGATCGGCGAGCGGCTCGAACGCGCTATCAAGACTTGATTCACCGCTCGCAAACCGACGCACGCTGATGACGACCATCGATTTTCGCCTGCTCGACCCCCGCCTGTCCGAACAGTTGCCGAGTTACGCCACACCCGGCAGCGCGGGTCTGGACCTGAGGGCCTGCATCGATTCACCACTGGTGCTCGAGCCCGGGCAGACCAGCCTGATCGCCACCGGATTGGCCATCCACATCGGCGATCCCGGGCTGGCGGCGATGATCCTGCCGCGTTCCGGGCTGGGCCACAAACATGGCATCGTGCTCGGCAATCTGGTCGGCCTGATCGATTCGGATTACCAGGGGCCGCTGATGGTCAGCGCGTGGAACCGGGGCAGCCAGCCCTACACGGTGGCGCCGATGGAGCGCATTGCACAGCTGGTGATCGTGCCGGTGGTGCAGGCGCAGTTCCGGCAAGTCGGGCAATTCGAGTCCAGCGACCGCGGCAGTGGCGGCTTCGGCTCGACCGGCAGCGCCTGAGGCACGCCTGAAAGCTTCAGTGCAGGTGTGAATCCGGCGGTCGGGCCGACAAAACGCTGATTGCTGGCGAACTCACACTGCCCGCTTCGATTTCCCGTTCGTTGGCTGGTCGCACATCACGAACGGTCAGTGCCAGCCGCAAGGCCATGCCGGCCAACGGATGGTTGCCATCGAGCACGACGTGTTCCGGGTAGACCTCGGTCACGGTGTAGAGCGCATCCGGCGGCATGTCCGGCGTCTGTGTGCCCTCGGGCAATCCGTCGAACTGCATGCCCGGCTCGAGTCCGTCCGGGAAGATGGTGCGTGCTTCGAAAAAAACCAGGTCGCTGTCGTAGTCGCCGAAGGCGTGTTCGGGTTCGAGGTACAACTCGGTTTCGAAGCCGGTTTCCTGATCGATCAGTGCTTCTTCGACTTTCGGCAGCAAGTCTTCGCCACCGACGAAAAACTCGACAGGCTCGCTCAATTCATCGATCAGCTCGCCTTGCGCATCGTTCAGACGCCAGACCAGACTGACCACGCAGGGTGCAGAAATCAACATGGCGGGATGATGACACAGGCGCCCCGCAATCGCGCAGCATCAAGCCGATCAGGCCTCGCGCAAGCGGCACAATCCCGTGATGTCATGTCCCATCGATCCGAACGCCGCCGAACCGCTACTGGGTGGCCTGAGCTCCCACCAGTTCATGCGCCGGCATTGGCAGAAGAAGCCGCTGCTGGTGCGGCATGCGCTGGACCCCGAGCAGTCGCCGGTGTCACGCGACGATCTGTTCGCGCTGGCAGCGCGCAAGGACGTCGAGTCTCGGCTGGTGAGGCAAACCCGCGGACGCTGGCAGCTTGAACCGGGACCCTTCGAGCGCAGCGCGCTGCCAGTCGGCAAAAAAGCGCGCTGGACCCTGCTGGTGCAGGGCCTCGATCTGCACCTGCCAGCGGCACATCAGTTGCTGTCGCGTTTTCGGTTCATTCCCGACGCGCGGCTCGACGATGTGATGGTGTCGTACGCAACTGATGGCGGTGGCGTCGGCCCGCATCTCGACTCCTACGATGTCTTTCTGCTGCAGATCCATGGGCAGCGCCGCTGGCGCGTTGGTCGGGTCGACAACCCCGAACTGGTTCCCGGGCAGCCGCTGAAGATTCTTTCGAATTTTGTTGCCGAACAGGAGTGGCTGCTCGACGCCGGCGACATGTTGTATCTGCCGCCCGGCTGGGGCCACGACGGCGTGGCGGTCGGCGAGACCATGACCTGCTCGATCGGTTTCCGAGCAGCTTCGCGCGACGAATTTGCCCGCGAGGTTTTGCAACGCAGCCTCGATGCGGCCGCCGAAGCGGAGGATTCGTCACCTGCATCGCCGTTGTATAGGGACCGTGGCCAGCCCGCGACGCAGACGCCGGGGAAAATTCCCGACGCCATGCAGGCGTTCGCAAACGAGGCTGTGGCCAGGCTGGTCGGAGACTCGAAGGCGCTGGCTTGCTCGCTCGGGGAATGGCTCAGCGAACCCAAACCGCAGGTCTGGTTTGACGAGAGCGAGCCGATTCTGCCAAATTGCGGCGTGGCACTGGATATTCGCACCCGCATGATGTGGGACCAGTGGCATGTATTCATCAATGGCGAATCGTTTCGGGCGGCCGGCAAGGATGCCACGCTGATGCGTCGGCTAGCCGACCAGCGCTTTCTCAGCGCTGCCGATCGTTCCCGGCTTGGTCAGCAGGCGGCCCAACTGCTGGATGAATGGGCGTGTGCGGGATGGTTGTCGGCGATTGCGAAGTGAGCCGAGGATGATTGCAAAAGGAGTTGAGTCATGGACAGTCGCTTTCGCGAGGGTGATCGACCAGACGTGCCGGAGAACCGCAGCTTCCTCGGCCGGGGAGACTTCATTGCTACCTGGAGCTTTGCAATGAGCCATCTGGCGGAGCGCGGCTGCAAGGAGATCTTTTTCAGCGACAGCGATTACGCCGATTGGCCGCTTGGTGACATCGCGACCATCGAGCTGCTCAGCCGTTGGGCGATGTCCCACCGCAAACTGGTCGTGCTGGCCGCACAGTTCGAGACCATCACGCGCCAGCATCCGCGATGGGTGAACTGGCGCCGCACCTGGTCACATGTGGTGCATTGCCGGCAGGTGGCAGACGCCGACATCACCTCGATCCCGAGCATCATGCTGGCCCCTGGCGTTTTAAGCCTGCATCTGCACGATCCGGTCAATTTCCGCGGTCGCCTTGCCTTTACGCGCGCCGAAGAGGTGCGTGACTGGGACAAACTTGACGCATTTTTACAACGCTCACATGAGTCATTTCCTGTAACGAATTTGGGGCTCTAGGGTAATTGCCTATTAGGTTTATACTGAGTGGCTAGGCTTGGAAAAGGTTCAGGATTTCCTGCCTGTAAGAGTTGAGTTCCGCTTTGATCTTCGCTGTGCAATTGGGGAACTCACAATTGCCGGTACTACGTTCTACCTTTTTGATCTGAGGAAAATTATGAAATCGACGCTTCTGATGGCAACCCTGGTTGCTGCCTTCGCTCTGGCCGCTTGCAGCAAGAAAGAGGAGCCGATGCCTGCTCCGGCTCCTGCTCCTGTCGTCGAGACGCCAGTCGCTGCCCCGGCCGCTCAAATGGCTGCATCATCTGCCATGGACGCTGCATCGTCCGCCATGGACGCCGCTTCAGCTGTTGCTGCAGCCGCAAGCGAAGCTGCTTCGGCCGCGTCGAAGTAAGTCGACGCTGCTGATCGAAGGCCGCCCTTGGGCGGCTTTTTCATGCCTGCGCGTTGCGCGCATCACGTGATGTCGTACCAGTCCGTGCCCCGCTTCGGATCGGCAACCGAGATGTCATCAGTTGACGCATTGATGACGTGCGCCAGTGCGTATTGGGCAAGGGCCGGCTTGTTGTTTCTTTCGCTGAGGTGCGCGGCGACCACATGACGCAGCCCGCCATGCGCAACCGTCGCCAGAATCGACGCAGCAGCCTCGTTGCTCAGGTGTCCGAGCCGCCCGCCGACGCGCGCCTTCAGGGAAGCCGGGTAGGCTGATTTCGCGAGCAAGTCCGAATCGTGGTTGCATTCGAGCAGCAGCCCATGGCAGCCGCGCAGGCGCTCGATCAGATGGGCCGTCGCGCAGCCAGCGTCTGTCAGTACGCCAAGCCGTCTGCCACGAGCATCGCTGAAGACGACCTGCAGCGGTTCTCTTGCGTCATGTGGCACGGTATACGGGAGCAGCGATAGGCCTGGAAATTCGATCGCCTGACCGTCTCGGGCAAAATTGATCGCCACGCCGTAGCAGGCGTCCGCTGCCTCGCCCGGCTCGGCTTCTTCAGCGAAAAGAGA
>JBBRID010000179.1:0-7878 GCA_038221635.1 Burkholderiales bacterium | reverse complement strand
GCAGCCGCGCCAGCGTCGCTGGATCGGGCTGGCTCCGCGGGGGAAGTCTCCAGTTCGTAGGCCACCGTGCCCTTGGGGTGCTTGAACCACCCTGGGTTGGCGTAATCGCCTGGCTTTTGGTCTTTGCGGACCTTGACCACGCTGAACATGCCGCCCATCTCGACCGAGCCGAAGGGGCCGGCGCCGGTCATCATCGGCGCGGTGTTGTCGGGCAGCGGCATCTCCATCTCGGCCATATCGGCCATGCCGCGTTCGCCCATCACCATGTAGTCGGGCACCAGCTTCGTGATCTCGCGCACCACCTTGCGGTGGTCGACGCCGATCATGGTCGGCACATCGTGGCCCATCGCATTCATGGTGTGGTGGCTCTTGTGGCAATGAAAGGCCCAGTCGCCTTCCTCGTTGGCGAGGAATTCGATCTGCCGCATCTGCCCGACCGCGATGTCGGTGGTCACCTCGGGCCAGCGCGACCCGGGCGGGGTCGGCCCACCGTCGGTGCCGGTGACGGTGAATTCATGGCCGTGGATGTGGATCGGATGGTTGGTCATCGTCGGGTTGCCGATCCGGATGCGCACCTTGTCGTTGTGCCCCACCACCAGCGGGTCGATGCCCGGAAAGATGCGGCTGTTCCAGCTCCACAGGTTGAAGTCGAGCATGGTCATGATCTTCGGCGTGGCGGCGCCGGGCTCCACGTCGTAGGCGTTCAGCAGAAAGACGATGTCGCGGTCGACGTTGTCGATCAGCGGGTGGCGGCCGCGCTTGTCGAGCTTCGGGTGGGTGATCCAGAAGCCCATCATCCCCATCGCCATTTGCACCATCTCGTCGGCATGCGGGTGGTACATGAACGTGCCGGGCCGGCGCGCGATGAACTCGTAGACGAAGGTCTTGCCGGGCTGGATGCCAGGCTGATTCAGCCCTGTCACGCCGTCCATGCCGTTGGGCAGGCGCTGGCCATGCCAGTGCACGCTGGTGTGCTCGGGCAGCTTGTTGGTGACGAAGATGCGCACCCGGTCGCCTTCGACCACCTCGATGGTCGGCCCCGGGCTTTGCCCGTTGTAGCCCCACAGGTGGGCCTTGAAGCCGGGCGACATCTCACGCACCACGGGTTCGGCCACCAAGTGGAATTCCTTGACACCGGCATTCATGCGCCAGGGCAGGGTCCAGCCATTCAGCGTGGCGACCGCGTGGTAGGGCCGGCCGTCGGGCGGCACCAGCGGCGGCATGGTGTCGGGTTTGCCTTGCATCACCGGCTCGGGCAGTGCCGCCATCGCCACCTTGCTGACGGCGGCGGCGGAAACCGCTGCGGCGATTGCACCGGCGCCGCCGAGAAAATTGCGTCGGGAAGACATGGTGTTGTCCTTGGTGTGGTCTTGGGTCGGTTTCATGTCAATCAGTGCCCCGCGCCGCCAGCGTCCGTCGCGCCCGTTGCCGGGCCCGCGGCAGCGGCCAAGCTGGGTTTGCCGATCAGTGCCATCTCGAGGTCGGCCTGCGCGATCCAGAAATCGCGCAGCGATTCGATGTAGCTGTTGACGCTGACGATCTGCAGCCGGGCGTCGGCCAGCAACTCGAATACGCCGATCAGCATGCCGTTGTAGCGAAGCACGTTCTCCTCGGCGATCAGCTTGCGCAGCGGCACCAGTTCATCGCGCTGGTGCAGGGCGATGTCGTAGGCGGAACGGTAGGCGCCGTAGGCTTCGCGCACTTCAGAGCGGGCATTGATCGCAGTTTCTGCCGCGCGGTTGACGGCTTGCATGTAGACCGCTTCGGAACGCGCCACGCGAGCGCCGCCCCAGTCGAACAACGGCAGTTCCAGCCCGATCTCCCAGCCGCGCTGCGTGGGGGCTTCGTTCGACGAGTTGTGCATGACGCCGACCTCGAGAACGTTGATGAAGCGCGTGGTCTTCGTCAGGCCGAGGTTCTTCGCTGTCTGCTCGGTCATCAGCTTGGCGCCTGTTACGTCGAGTCGCTGCGCCATCGCCGCCTGCTCGATGTCGGGCCGATCCTCGGGTGCTTTCGGCAGGTCTGGCAGGCGCTCGGGCAGCTTGAACTCGGTCTGATCGCCCCAGAGGCCGAGCAGCCGGATCAGGCGTTCGCGCGTAGACCGCTGGCCCTGTTCAGCGCGCGCCAGGTTCAATGTCGCGTCGGCGTAAAAGGCCTGCTCGCGCGCACGCTGCAGCTTGTTGAAGTTACCGACCTGCTGCATGCGCCGTGCCAGTTCGGCACTGGCCTCGGCGGCCTGTTGCACCTGACGCATGTAGCGCACCGTTTCCTCGGCCGCCAGCGCCCGATAGTAGGACTTGCGCGTCTCGGCGGCGAGCGAAAGCACCGCCGTAGCGACGCGGCCTTGCGTCTGCGCAAAGCGTCGGCCCTCTACTTGCTGGATCAGCGGCATTGCGATCAGGCGGGCCAGATTGAAATGAAAGCCACGCTCCAGTTCGACCTCGTCGCCGCGCTTCAGGCGCGCGAAGCTGAAGCCAGGATTGGACAGGCGGCCCGCCTGTACCAGCTCGGCTTCGCCGATGCCCAATTCGGCGAAGTCCGCCTGCAGGCCACGGTTGTTGAGTAGAGCTACCTGAATCGCATCGTCGGCGGTCAAGGGCTTGGCCAGCATGTCGGCCACGCGCCCGGCCATCGCGTCGCGGTCGGCTGCGCTGCGGGCCCAGCGAACCTCCTTGTCCAGACGGCTCCTGGCCGTCTGCTCGACCGGTCCCAGCCCGCCGTCGGGAATGAACGAGGCGCAGCCGCCGAGCACGCCAGCTGCGGCCAAAGCGGCCAGCATTTGCCAGCGCTTCGATTGGAATGATCTTTTCTGGTTCACGTCGTCTCCTCAGTGCATCTTGTGTCCGCCGTGCGAACCCGGCATCGGCTTGGACATCGGCATCGAGGCTGCCTCGGCTGCTGACTTGGGTGCCGGCGTCGTCTGCCCGGCTGGCTCGGGCGCATTGGCCTCTCGTGCATAGGCACGCCAGCCGCCGATGCGGCCAACCCGGTCATTGGCCTCGCGCCAGGGCACGGGCTCGGCCTCGCCAAGTCGGCGGTGGGCTGCCAATCCGGATCGATAAGTGACCGCTGGCACAGCCGCCTTGGCATCAAGGGGGTCGGCGCTAGGCTGCGGAGGCGATGTGGGCGCGTCTGCGGCGCCGGCAGCCGCAGCCGCCAAGGCCAGCATGGCTGGCAGAAGCCAGCGAACGGGGTGTCTTTGCATGGATTCCTCGCATGACAGGTGTCGGCTCCGCTCGGCGCGTGCTGCCGAGCGGATCAGTCAACGTCGCCGTCTGCAGCCCGCGCCGCAATAGGCGTGCGGGGCTGAGGGGCGGTCAGGCGGGAGGGAGCCTTGGAGGGCGGTCGAGGCCGTCGAGGATGACGCCCTGGTAGATTTGGGTCTCGAGCTGAAGCGGTGTCGGGGAGCGCGCCGAAGAGCGCGCCGGGATCACGGGAGCAAAAAATGCTGCCATCGAGAATCCGGCGCTGCAGCACTTCAGCATGCTATGGCCGGCATGGCCATCGGAATGATCCGAAGCCGGCTCAGCGGCCGAGCCGGACCCATGAGCGTGCCCGCTCGGGTGCTGCATTTCTGCGGTGCCGTGCGCCGTCGAGTGGGTACTGATCGACATCCTGATCGACCCCTTGCCCGCCGACTGCGACTGCGACTGCAACTGCGAATTCGACACCGCTGCCGCGTGCGCAGGCGAGCAGAATGGCATGACCACCGCCGCGAATCCCTGTACGGGAATCGCCACGGCCATCAACCACAGTGCCAGGATCCTGATCGTTCGGAGCATGCTGAAAGTGTAGCGGACCGGTTTGCTGCATGGTTGCACTGGGCCCAATCACCACACGCGCCGCTTCGGGATCTGAGCCTCTGTGCAACATTCGGCCCTCTGTGCCAGCAGGTACAGGCGCAGGCTCAATCCGTAGCCCGTGGCGCCGACCAGGAACAGTTGCAGCGCCGCAGTCACCTATAGGTTGCAGGCGACTTGCTCATACCGAGTTGAAAACCTGGCCATGAGTATCTACAAGGGCGCCGTCAGCCTGGCGAAATCCGCAGGCTGGCACGGGTGTGCCGACACTGTGCTCCACGGTGCGCACGCTTCTTCGTACGGACCGCATGTCCGCTTCAAGGCGTGAAAGTGAGCTGGCTGACCTGGGAGCGTGCGCTAACGCACAGATGTCGACAGCAGACGCGGCCACCATGGCGACGGCGTCCCTTGCCACCAATCTGGAGAATCCGCATGTCAAACCTGCAAAGCGTACTGCGCGACGGTTTGCCGCCGCGCCGTGGATCGTGGCGGCCGAGTTCCGCTGAAACGGGTTCCAGATCATGCCGGATTCCTGTTGACGAATTGCTCACCTCCCGCTTCCTCGCTCGGCACACCAGCTTTTCGAGCTTCGCTGCGCTGTTTGCGGCAAGTGGCCTCAGTCCCGAACAATTTTCGGATCTCGAGGAGCGAACCGACAGCTGTTGGGAGCAGTTCATCCAACGGTCATCCGGCTTTTCGGGCTGGAGCGCGATGCTTCGCGAGGCGCGCGGTGAATGGTTCATGCGCAGGCTGGGGATCGTCGTCGACGTGTGAAAGCGGCAAATTTCGCCGGCAATCGCTGAAAGCCGAGCCTGCATCGGCCCACTTGGCGGGGCCAAAGGCCGAGATGTCTCAAGCCGCCAGCGCCGCCATTTCCCGGTACAGGTCGGCCTTGCCCTCGAAGCCGATGCCGGGCAGGTCGGGCATGGTGACGTAGCTGTTCTCGACCTTCACACCGTCGGGGAAGCCGCCGAAGGGTTGGAACAGGTCGGGATAACTTTCGTTGCCGCCCAGACCGAGGCCGGCTGCAATGTTCAACGACATCTGATGTCCGCCGTGTGGGACGCAGCGGCTGGCTGACCAGCCGTGCTCCTTCAGCATGTCGAGGATGCGCAGATACTCGACTAGGCCGTAGCTGAGTGCGCAGTCGAACTGCAGCCAGTCGCGGTCTGGGCGCATGCCGCCGTAGCGGATCAGGTTGCGCGCGTCCTGCATCGAGAACAGGTTTTCTCCGGTCGCCATCGGGTTCTTGTAGTAACTGCGCAGCGTGGCCTGCAGCTCGAAATCGAGCGGGTCGCCGGCTTCTTCGTACCAGAACAGGTCGTATTGCGACAAGGCCTTGGCGTAGGCGACGGCGGTGTCGAGGTCGAAGCGGCCGTTGGCGTCCACGCACAGTCGTTGGCCGTCCTGCAACACCTCCATGATGGAGTCGATGCGCCGCAAGTCTTCGTCCAGCGATGCACCACCGATCTTTTTCTTCACCACGCTGTAGCCGCGTTCGATGTAACTGCGCATCTCGTCCTTCAGCTTGCCGTGGTCCTGGCCGGGGTAGTAGTAACCGCCGGCGGCGTACACGAAGACCTTGCGGTTCGGCTTGCCGTTGCCATAACGATCGGCCAGAAGCTGGAACAGCGGCTTGTCCTCGATCTTGGCCACCGCGTCCCACACCGCCATGTCGATTGTGCCGATCGCCACCGAACGCTCGCCGTGGCCGCCGGGCTTCTCGTTGGTGAACATCGCGGCCCAGATTTTGTGCGGGTCGAGGTTGTTGCCGCTCTCGTCGATCAGTGATTCCGGCTGAGCCTCCATGATGCGCGGGATGAAGCGTTCGCGCATCAGCTTGCCCTGGCCATAACGACCATTGGAATTGAAGCCGAAACCCACCACCGGCTTGCCATCACGAATCACGTCGGTGACGACCGCCACCAGGCTCAGCGTCATCTTGCTGAAATCGATGTAGGCGTTGCGGATGGGTGAGCTGATCGGGATGGTCTTTTCGCGGATTTCGACGATCTTCATGCTGGTCTCTGATGGGTAGTGGGCGATGGAACGAATCATCGCGCTGACCCGTCGGAAGTGCCAATGAAGATTTATTGTCTTTGATGTCCTAGGCGCATCGCTGCGAAGATCGAGTAGCGGCGGCATTCTTCTCGACGAGCGCGGCCACAGTCGTAGCGCCTGCTTTCCAGAGCCTTTGGTCCGGAGCCATGTCGTAGATGAACGAAGGGTGGACTGGCACAGTCTTTTCGCGGCCAACTGCGGAAGACTTCACATGAATGGCGGGACGTATCGTTGCCGCTCGGGCCTGTTGGCCTTGGCCTCGAAGGCTTTCGCGCAATCGGGTTTCCTTTTCAAGCAGGAGCACGACATGGGCATACAGATCAACACCGGCGACCATACCAGTCCGGTCACCCGATATTCCGCCGTTCCGTCAGGCAAGCGTGACACGCTCAAATGGGCCAGAACCAAGGCCAAAGGCATCGCCAAGGGCAACCCGAAGGCGAACACCTATTTCCGAGGATTGCTCGGGGGACGGACGCTGAGCCAGTTGATGAACGACCGGACGATCTGGATCAACTACTGCTCCAGTCTGTCGCTGTTTGGCGAGGCCCAGATCAACGGCAAGGAGTCTCGCGATTGGTCCGAATTCGTTTCTCAAAGGCAAGTGGGTGGTACTCGGAACGCTGATCCATGAACTGGCGCGCATCAACGGCGCACCGACCGGCAACGATACACAGGCCGAAGAGGCGCTGTACCACTGCGGCCTCGGCACCGACGACGAGTGGCTCGGCGGCATCGATGATCCGAGCACGCCGTACGACCCGGGTTCGGGCGGCTGACCTGCCCTGCGCATGGCCCGAGGCGAGGCCGAGGAACTATTTGCGCCTCGCCATCGCCGCCTGCACTAGGTCCGGCCGGTCCGAGATGATGCCGTCGACCCCCATGCCGAGCAGCTTGTCGATCATGTCGATCCGGTTGACGGTCCACGGGATCACCGTCAGGCCGAGTGCCTTCGCTTCGGCCAGCAGCTCGGGGGTCAGATAGGTCTGGTTCGGTGCCCAGATGGTTCCGCCGGCGGCCTTCACTGCTTTCGGCACCGAACCGTGGCGCTCGGGCGTGAAGCCGGCGAGCCATGGCGACGCATTGCCGTTGTCTTCTGGCTTCAGCGTTCGTGGCGACGACAGGTACATGGTGCGGATCTCAGGTGCCTCGCGTTGCACCACCTGCAGCGTGCGCCAGTCGAACGACTGGATCATCATGCGGCTGGCCATGCCGTGCTCGCGGATCTCGGCGATCACGCGGCGCGCGAAGGCCTCGGGCGGCAGCGTGGCGTCCGGCTCCAGTGGCGACAGCTTGGTCTCGCAGTCGAAGCCGACGTCGGATCGGCCCGATTGCTTGACTAACTCGAACAGCTCGGCGAGCTTCGGAATCCGCGTGCCATCGACGGCCTGCTGGTCAGGAAACTCCTTTGCGTAGTTCGTGCCCGCTTTCAGGCGCCCGACGTCGTAACGCTGCAGTTCGTCGAAGGTGATGTCCCGGATGTTCGGCCCCGGCGAGGCCAGCCACTGTCTGTCGGGCCCGCGGGTCGTGTCGGGATTCAGGCGCAGGTCATGGTGCACCACCACCACGCCGTCCTTGGTGATGGCCATGTCGCATTCGATGGTGTCGACGCCAAGTTCAAGCGCCTTCTTCCAGCCCGGCAGGGTATTTTCCGGTGCGAGGCCACGGGCTCCGCGGTGACCTTGGAGGTCGAATGCATGTGCCGGCGCCAAGGACGCGAGTGCTGCTGCAAATACGCCAACGAGTTTGATGCGCATGGTGTTTCGAGTGGTGATTGCGAGGCGATTCGATCGGCGGCAAGCTGAACCGCGCGTTTGTTTCAGCCCAGTGTGACAGGCAGCACGCTGAAGCCGCGAAAACGCAGTCGCCGATCGCGTTTCGGGGGGGCCGCCAGATCGATGCGGGGAAACCGCGCCAGCAGTGCACCGATGGCGATGCGTGCTTCGAGCCGTGCCACGTTCATGCCCGAGCAGGCGTGCGCGCCATGCCCGAACGCGAGGTGTCGATTTGGCTTGCG
>JBBRID010000178.1:0-7949 GCA_038221635.1 Burkholderiales bacterium | reverse complement strand
TGGCGAAAACGCATCGATTGCTTCAGCACCTCTTCGCGATTGGTCCAGAGGATGTCGCGCCAGACGTCGGGATCGCTCGCTGCAATGCGCGTGAAATCGCGAAACCCGGGGCCGGCCATCTGCAGATAGTCGGCCCCGCCGGGCTGGCCGATGATCGAATTGAAATATGCGAAGGCCAACAGATGTGGCAGGTGGCTGACCGACGCAAAGGTGGCGTCGTGGTTTTCAGGCGTCATCTGGCGTACCTGGCCGCCAATCGCCGTCCACAACGATTCGGCGATCTTCAGCAAACGCGGATCGGTCTGGCTGATCGGGGTCAGCAGCACCAGGCGATCACGGAACAGATTGGCCTCGGCGTGGCCGATGCCGGCGGATTCCTTGCCGGCAATCGGGTGGGCCGGGACGAAATTGCGCAGCCGATCCTGCAATACGCGGCGTGCCGCGTCGACGATGTCGCGTTTGGTGCTGCCCACGTCCATCAGCAACGCGGTGGGCGACAAGGCCTCGCGGATGTCGCGCAGCACCGATTCGGCCGCCGCCACCGGGACCGCCACCAGCACCAGATCGGCGCCGGCAACAGCCTGTTTCGCCGAATCGGCTGCGATGTCGATGGCGCCGCGGGCCTTGGCCTTGGCCAGGTTGTCGGCGGATTTGCCGTATCCGACCACCTGTTCGACCAGCCCGGCGGCTTTCAATGCGAGCGCAAACGAGCCACCGATCAGCCCGCAACCGATGACGCAGAGCTTCTTGAATGAGAGGACGGATAAATCTTGCACGGTTGTGGTGAGCGGTCGGGTGGGGCGCCTGGGCGCTTCAATGACTGTCGATGGGATAGGTGCCGAGGATCTTGAAAAAGGCGCAGGCGGCGTGCAGCTCTTTCAGTGCCAGGCCGACATGCTTCTGATCCGGGTGACCTTGCAGGTCTATATAGAAGTAGTACTCCCACTGACCGGACCGCGCGGGTCGGGATTCGAACCGCGTCATCGAGACGCCATGAACCTTCAACGGCACCAACAGGTCATGGACAGCTCCCGGACGGTTCGGCACCGACACTACCAGGCTGGTGCAGTCGTTGCCTGATGGGCCGGGCTGCGGGTGTTTGTGCGGATGCGCGACGATCGCGAAGCGCGTTCGATTGTGTGCGTCGTCCTGTACCGCCGGCGCAACGATGTGCAGGCCGAACTCGCTGGCAGCGCGTGTGCTGGCCAACGCCGCCAGCCGCTCGTCCAGGCTGGCCATCCGGGCGCCCTCGGCGTTGCTCGCGACCGGGCGCCGCTCGACATTCGGCAAGTGGTGGCTGAGCCAGCCGTGGCATTGGGCCAGCGCCTGCGGATGGGCGCAGACGGCTTCGATGGCCTCGATCACATTGACGCGGCGCAGCAGATTGTGGCGCACGTACAGGCTGGTCTCGCCGATGATGTTCAGCGGCGTCGACAGAAACAGGTCGAGCGAGCGGGTGACCACGCCTTCACTCGAATTTTCGACCGGCACGACACCGAAATCAGCTGCGCCGGCGCTGGTGGCCTGGAAGACTTCATCGGCGTTGGCGCACAGCACTTTGACGATCGATGAGCCGAAGAATCCAAGCGCGGCCTCTTCGCTGAATGTGCCGGCCGGACCGAGATAGGCCACTCGGCTTGGGGTTTCCAGCGCGCGGCAGGCAGAAATGATTTCGCGCCAGATCGGTGCCACGCTTTCGCGCAACAAGGGCCCGTCGTTTCGTTGCTTCAGGTTGTCGATCAGCTGCGCCTCGCGTTCGGGGCGGAACACCACCGAACCTTCCTGCTTCTTCAGCTCGCCCACATCTTGCACCAGACTGGCGCGCCGATTCAACACGGCCAGCAATTCGAGGTCGACCGCGTCGATTCGGTTGCGCAGGTCGAGCAGGGCAGGGTTGACTGCGGTAGGGGTAGCGGCCATGGTCGGCTTCAGAAAGTGAGTCGGGGTGAGCGGCGGCTCATTTGGCTTTCGGGGCTTGATCGGCGGCCGCGGGTTTTGCCGACGACTTGGTGCCGGCAGGCAGGACCGGCAAGCCCAGAGAGTCGCGAATTTCCTGCTCCAGGGTCAGCAGTTTGGGGTCGATCATCGGGCGCGCATCGGCCACCAGCTTCTGTAGAAAAGCATCCTGGATCTGCGGCATCGTCTGCTGGAATTTCCGGCTGACTGGCGATTCCATCCAGGCGATCAGCTGGGTCAGTTCGTCTTCGCTGAATTTCGATTCGAGCTCGGCGCCAAGCACGCTCGGGGCCAGTTTGATCGCACGCGCCTGGACCATCGGACCGGCTTCGTCGACGTATTTCTTGACGCTTTCCTGCACCCGCTTGCTCGCTGCCTCGCGCTTGTCGACCGGTATGCGCTTTTGCATCGCCTGACCGGCGTCCTGCAGCATCAGCGCCGCCGGCCGTTCCACCAGGCCCTGGGCGATCGACACGATGCCGGGCATCTGCAACTGCACGATGCGTCCGGCCAACTCCTTCTTCGTCGACGAAGGCTGCGCGAACAGTGGAGTGGCCAGCAGCATCGCGAAGGCGCCGACCAGGCACCGCGCGCGCCGTTTTGGAACGAGACGCGCAAACGAGGTTCGCATCAAGCTTCCCCGGTATCGCCGTTGCCGTTGCCGTTGCCGTTGCCGTTGCCGTCGACGTCGACGCCGGTTTCAGGTTCCGGCTCGGCGTCGACCGATACTTCCCCATTGGCGTCGTTTTCAACGATGCGCTGCACACCGATCAATTTCGATTTGGCATCGAGTGCAATTAAGGTCACGCCCTGCGTGGCGCGGCCGAGTTCGCGGATCTCGGCGACGCGGGTGCGCACCAGCACGCCCTTGTCGGTGATCAGCATGATTTCGTCATCGGGGCGGACCAGCGTCGCGGCCACGACCTTGCCATTGCGCTCGGTCTGCTGGATTGCGATCATGCCCTTGGTGCCGCGACCGTGGCGCGTGTATTCGACGATGCTGGTGCGTTTGCCGTAGCCGTTTTCGGTCGCGGTCAACACGCTCTGCTCTTCGTCTTCGGCCACCAGCATTGCAATCACGCCCTGGCCTTCGTCGAGATTCATGCCGCGCACACCGCGCGCATTTCGGCCCATCGGTCGCACGTCGTCTTCGTCGAAACGCACGGCTTTGCCGCTGTCGGAGAACAGCATCACGTCGTGCTGTCCATCGGTCAATGCGGCGCCAATCAGAAAATCGCCCTCATCCAGATCGACGGCGATGATGCCGGCTTTGCGCGGGTTGCTGAATTCGGTCAGCGCGGTTTTTTTGACCACGCCGTGTCCGCTGGCCATGAAGACGAAACGGTTGTCGGGGAAGGTGCGCGCGTCGCCAGTCAGCGGCAAGACCACGTTGACCTTTTCGCCCGGCTGGAGTGGGAACATGTTGACGATCGGCTTGCCGCGAGAGTTGCGCGAACCCTGCGGCACTTCCCAGACCTTCAGCCAGTAGACACGCCCCTTGTTGGTGAAACACAGGATGTAGTCGTGGGTGTTTGCTATGAACAGCTCGTCTATCCAGTCGTCTTCCTTGGTCTGAGTCGCCTGCTTGCCGCGACCGCCGCGTTTCTGGGCCCGGTATTCAGCCACCGGCTGGCTCTTGATGTAGCCGGTGTGCGACAAGGTCACGACCATGTCGGTCGGCGTGATCAGGTCTTCGGTTCCCAGGTCTTGTGCGTTCTGCACGATCTCGCTGCGACGCGCGCCGAGCTTGGTCTGACCGAACTCGTGCTTGATCGCCGCGAGTTCATCGGAAATGATCGTCGTCACCCGCAATGGTGTTGCCAGGATGTCGAGCAGGTCGGCGATCACCGCCATCACATCCTTGTATTCACCGATGATCTTGTCCTGCTCCAGCCCGGTCAGGCGTTGCAGGCGCATCTGCAGGATTTCGCTGGCCTGGTTGTCGCTCAGCCGGTAGAGGCCATCGCCTTGCAAGCCGAAACTGGCATGCAGCCCTTCCGGACGGAAAGCGGCACGTCCGCCGGGCGTCTGGCCTTCAGCGCGGGACAACATCTCGCGCACCATCGACGAATCCCAGCTCTTGGTCATCAGCGCGGCCTTGGCAACCGGCGGCGTCGGCGAACTCTTGATGGTGTTGATGAACTCGTCAATATTGGCCAATGCGACGGCCAGGCCCTCGAGCACGTGACCACGCTCACGCGCCTTGCGCAACTCGAACACCGTGCGTCGGGTGACGACTTCGCGGCGGTGCTCAAGGAAGATCGAGATCAGATCCTTCAGATTGCACAGCTTGGGCTGGTTGTCGATCAGCGCCACCATGTTCATGCCGAAGGTGTCCTGCAGCTGCGTCTGCTTGTACAGGTTGTTCAGTACCACCTCGGGCACTTCGCCTCGCTTGAGCTCGATCACCACCCGCATGCCCGACTTGTCGGATTCGTCCTGGATGTGGCTGATGCCCTCGAGCTTCTTCTCGTGAACCAGCTCGGCCATGCGCTCGAGCAGGTTCTTCTTGTTCACCTGATAGGGGATTTCGTCGACGATGATCGCCTGGCGCTGGCCCCGGTCGATGTCTTCGAAATGGGCCTTTGCGCGCATCACCACGCGGCCGCGCCCGGTGCGGTAGCCGTCGCGCACACCCGAGGTGCCGTAGATGATGCCGGCGGTCGGAAAGTCGGGTGCCGGGACGATCTCGATCAGCTCGTCGATGGTGGCATCGGGGTTCTTCAACAAGTGCTGACAGGCGTCGATCACCTCGTTGAGGTTGTGCGGCGGGATATTGGTCGCCATGCCGACGGCGATGCCGCCTGAGCCATTGACCAGCAGATTCGGCAGCCGCGACGGCATGACCAGCGGCTCTTTTTCGCTGCCGTCGTAGTTGGGGCCGAAATCGACGGTTTCCTTGTCCAGGTCGGCCAGCATCTCGTGGGCGATCTTCGACAACCGGATTTCGGTGTATCTCATCGCCGCCGCGTTGTCGCCGTCGACCGATCCGTAATTGCCCTGACCATCGACCAGCATGTGGCGCATCGAGAAGTCCTGCGCCATCCGCACGATGGTGTCGTATACGGACTGGTCGCCGTGTGGGTGATATTTACCAATCACGTCACCAACAATGCGGGCAGACTTCTTATAGGGCCTGTTCCAGTCGTTGTTCAATTCGTGCATCGCGAACAGAGCGCGCCGATGCACCGGTTTCAGCCCGTCGCGTGCGTCTGGCAAGGCCCGTCCCACGATCACGCTCATCGCATAATCAAGGTAGGAGCGACGCATCTCCTCCTCTAGGCTGATGGGCAGAGTTTCTTTTGCGAACTGTGTCATTCAGGTGCGACCCGACCGCCTTGCGCGGTGGGGCTCTGTGGGGCCAAGCCGCTGATTCTAAGGCGGTGCTGGATGTGGTGTATCCGCAACATTGACGCAAGCTGGACCGGCAAGGGCCCCCGAAATCGGGTTCGCGCAAAGCCCTATGGCACAATCTGGCGAGTGGTAAGCACCTGCGAAAGCATGGGTTTGCCAGTATTTTCCGGATCCTGTTCGGACGTTTTGCAGAACCTACTGCGCTTTCCCTCGAGAGGAGAACCATGAAGAAACTGAACAATGTGGCGTCGATCTTCGCAACCGCTGCTCTCGCCGTTGCCAGCTCGGGCGCTTTCGCCCAAGCAAGGACGATCGACAACTGGCTGAACCCCAACGGCATCGTCTGGAAGAACGGCACCAATGAGCTTTGCTGGCGTAATTCGTTCTGGACGCCGGCCACTGCTGCTGAAGGCTGCGACGGTGCGCTGAAGCCCGCCGTCATGCCGGCCCCTGCCCCTGCCCCTGCTCCGGGTGCGCCGCCGCCGCCGCCCGCACCTGCTCCTGGCGCGCCGCCGGCTGCTCCGCCTGCCGCTCCGAAACCACCGGTGGTGGTTGCACCGGTCAGCGAGAAGGTTACCTTCGCTGCTGATGCATTCTTCGACTTCGACAAGTCGGTACTGAAGCCGGAAGGCCGCGCCAAGCTTGACGATCTGGTCAGCAAGATGTCCGGCATCAACCTCGAGGTCATCATCGCTGTTGGTCACACCGACTACGTTGGCAGCGACAGCTACAACCAGCGCCTGTCGATCCGCCGTGCCGAAGCCGTCAAGGCCTATCTGGTTGGCAAGGGTGTCGAGAAGAACCGGGTCTACACCGAAGGCAAGGGCGAGAAGCAGCCAGTCGCTGACAACCGGACCTCCGAAGGCCGCGCGAAGAATCGCCGCGTGGAAATCGAAGTCGTCGGTACGCGCAACAGGTAACGAGTCCTCGTTCTCGACGGAACTGGAACCCCGCTTCGGCGGGGTTTTTTATTTCCTGTCGCTGCATTTGTAATTTGGGATTGTGATTCGAGGTCCACCTGGGCTTTGCCCGCCGGTCATTCATCGGGGCAATGGCCGATACCACTCGCTACGGCAATCTTGGGTGGACTAACGGGCTCGTCGCGCAGATGTGAAAAAACCCGCCGGGCCGGAGCCGGGCGGGTTTGACTGGAAAGGTCTGCGTCTATATCAGCGCAGCTTGGTTTCCTTGTACATCACATGTTTGCGAGCCTTGGGATCGAACTTCATGATTTCGATCTTTTCCGGCATGGTCTTCTTGTTCTTGTCGGTCGTATAGAAATGACCGGTGCCGGCAGAAGATTCCAGCTTCACTTTTTCACGTCCACCTTTTGCCATGATGTGCTCCTGCGCTCAGTGGTTTCAGATTTCGCCGCGGGCACGCAAGTCGGCGACGACTTTCTCGATACCCACTTTGTCGATCAGGCGCAGCGCAGCATTCGAGATGCGCAAACGCACCCAGCGGTTCTCGTTTTCAAGCCAGAATCTGCGGTATTGCAGGTTCGGCAGAAAGCGACGCTTGGTCTTGTTGTTGGCGTGGGAAACATTGTTTCCCACCATCGGGCCTTTGCCCGTGACTTGACAGACGCGTGCCATCACGCTGCTCCCATCTTTAAAAAGCTTGAATGAAAAGCTTGAATGTGGATTGCCGAACGACTTTCGGCAAAGACGACGATTATAGCCCGCTTTGCTCGCCGAGCCCGAGTTTCGGTGTCATTGTTCCAAGAACCGCTGCGCGTCGAGTGCCGCCATGCAGCCGGTACCGGCACTGGTGATGGCCTGGCGATAGACATGATCCTGCACATCGCCGGCGGCGAATACGCCCGGCACGCTGGTCTGCGTTGCCATGCCGGCCAGGCCGCTGCGGGTGATGATGTAGCCGTCCTTCGTCTCGAGCTTGCCGGTGAAGATTTCGGTATTGGGCTGATGTCCGATCGCGATGAAACAGCCGTGAACCGCCAATTCGCGGGTGCTGTCGGCCTGCGTACTCCTCATCCGCACGCCAGTGACGCCGCTGCTGTCACCAAGCACCTCATCGAGGGTGTTCCAGAGATGCAGTTCCATCGTGCCGGCCGCCACCTTGGCCATCAGCTTGTCGACCAGGATCGGCTCGGCGCGGAATTTGTCGCGGCGATGGATCAGGTGCACCTTGCTGGCAATGTTCGACAGATACAAGGCTTCCTCGACTGCGGTGTTGCCGCCGCCGACCACGCAGACTTCCTGGCCGCGGTAGAAAAACCCGTCGCATGTGGCGCAGCCGCTGACGCCTTTGCCCATGAACTGCTGTTCGGAAGGCAGGCCCAGATATTTGGCCGATGCGCCGGTCGCGATGATCAAGGCGTCGCAGGTATAAACAGCCGAGTCGCCGGTCAACGTGAACGGACGCTGGCTCAGCTCGACCTGGTTGATGTGGTCGAAGACAATCTGCGTGTTGAACCGCTCTGCATGTTTTTGGAACCGGTGCATCAGCTCGGGCCCCTGAACGCCATCGGCATCGGCGGGCCAGTTGTCGACATCGGTGGTGGTCATCAATTGCCCGCCCTGGGCGATGCCGGTGACCAGCATGGGTTGCAGGTTGGCGCGCGCGGCATAGACGGCCGCGCTGTAGCCCGCAGGGCCGGAGCCGAGAATCAGGACGCG
>JBBRID010000177.1:0-7956 GCA_038221635.1 Burkholderiales bacterium | reverse complement strand
GCTATGGGGCTGCAAATCCGGCAAGAACTGTCCTCGCCGGGGCCGATTCTCGCTATCGACGCCCCAAGCCCGACAGGCTCCTAGCCTGTTACACGGATTTCACTTCGATTGCGACACTACATCGCATCGCTTGCTCCAAAGCGCTCCCGAAATCCCTGACGAGCTTCGCCGATGAACAGCAGCAACTGGTCGATCGGGACCCGCACCGCGGTAAGCCCTTGCGTCCGGGCTTCGAGCTCCAACTGCTGAGCGGCCAGGTCGGCCGGGATGAACAGCGTCTGGGGCAGTGCCTGCTGGTGCGCCTTTGCCTCCTCCAGCAAGCGCCGGGCTTGCGCCTCGGATGGCTGGGTGGCCTTGGTTGATATCGCGGCAGAGCTGAGGATGAAGCAACTCGCGGCGTCCATCATTGCGAAAAAGTCAAAATCTCCGTCCGCTTCGGTGCGGATCGGATCATCGTTCAGCTTGAAAGCGATCCAGGCTTCGTTGACTTGAAACTGATTCGGCTGCATCACCGGCGCTCCGATCGTCAAAACGTGTGACATCCGCCAGGGTTGGCGCAGTCTGATGGATCCCTGCTGCACATGATTCGTTCCAAGTCGTGGTGGGCGGGTCGCGAACGCCCTGTGGCAAACTCCGCCGCTCTCGATTCCAGCCACCCGGAGCCGCCAAGTTTTGGATCATCAACAAAAGATCATTTCTCAACTCGCTGCCGAGCTGAAGGCCCGCCCGGCGCAGATCGTCGCGGCAATCGAATTGCTGGACGGTGGTGCCAGCGTTCCGTTCATCGCCCGTTACCGCAAGGAGGCGACGGATGGTCTGGACGACATCCAGCTGCGTGAGCTGGAGCTGCGTCTGGCTTATCTGCGCGAGCTCGAGGATCGCCGCGCCGCGGTGCTGAAGAGCATTGCCGACCAGGGCAAGCTGACGCCTGTACTGGCTGCTGCGATCAGCGCTGCGCCAACCAAGCAGGAACTGGAAGACCTCTATCTGCCGTACAAGGTGAAGCGCCGCACCAAAGCGATGATCGCCCGAGAAGCCGGCATCGAGGCACTGGCTGATTTGCTGTTTGCCGATCCGTCGCAGGTTCCGCTCGACGCCGCGGCGGCGTTCATTGCAGCTTGCGAAGGTGGTGCCGCGAAGTTGGCCGAAGCCGGCTTTGCCGACGCGCAGGCGGTGCTCGACGGTGTGCGCGACATCTTGAGTGAACGCTGGGCCGAGGATGCGGCGTTGATTGGCAAGCTGCGCACTTGGTTGTGGAGCGAGGGCCTGTTCCAGTGCAAGCTGATCGTTGGCAAAAATGCCGACGACCCCGATACGTCCAAGTTCCGCGACTATTTCGACTACGCCGAGCCGATCCGCATTGTGCCTTCGCACCGCGCGTTGGCGGTGTTTCGCGGTCGCAGCCTCGAACTGCTCGATGCCAAGGTAACGGTCGATGAAGAGTTGGTGCCGGGCCGGCCGACCTTGGCGGAAGGCCGCATCGCCGGCCATCTTGGCTGGCGACATTCGCAGCGTGCAAGTGACGAGCTGATCCGCAAATGCGTGTCGTGGTGCTGGAAGGTCAAGCTCAGCCTCAGTCTGGAGCGCGACCTGTTCGCGCGATTGCGAGAGTCTGCCGAAGCGACCGCGATAAAGGTGTTTGCCGAAAACATGCGCGATCTGCTGCTCGCCGCACCGGCTGGTCCCAAGGTCGTGATGGGTCTGGACCCGGGCATCCGCACCGGCTGCAAGGTTGCTGTGGTGGATGCCACCGGCAAGGTGCTCGATACCACCACGATCTACCCACTGGAGCCGCGCAAGGACTGGGAAGGCTCGCTGCATGCGCTGACCAGGCTTTGCTCGACACATGGCGTCAATCTGATCGCGATCGGCAACGGCACCGGCAGCCGCGAGACCGACAAGCTGGCCACCGATCTGATCAAACGGGTGCAGGCGATGGCCGGCGCCGATGCGGCAACGATGCAGAAGGTGGTGGTCAGTGAAGCCGGCGCCTCGGTCTATTCGGCGAGCGAATATGCGAGCAAGGAGCTGCCTGAGCTCGACGTCAGCCTGCGCGGCGCGGTGAGCATTGCGCGCCGTCTGCAGGATCCGCTGGCCGAACTGGTGAAGATTGACCCGAAAAGCATCGGCGTTGGCCAGTATCAGCACGACGTCAACCAGAGCGAGTTGGCGCGCAGTCTCGATACGGTGATCGAGGATTGTGTCAATTCAGTTGGTGTCGATCTGAATACCGCGTCGGCGCCGCTGCTGGCGCGCGTATCGGGGCTCAGTCAGGCGGTGGCTTCGAGCATCGTGCGCTGGCGTGATTCCCATGGCGCGTTTCGCAACCGGAAGCAGTTGCTCGATGTCGGCGGCCTCGGGCCGAAGACCTTCGAACAGAGCGCGGGCTTCTTGCGCATCCGCAATGGTGACAACCCGCTCGACCAATCGGGTGTGCACCCGGAAACCTATGTCGTCGTCGAACGCATTCTCGGTGCGGTGAAACGGCCGGCGGCCGAGGTGATGGGCCGGGCCGACGTGATCCGTGCGCTGAAGCCCGAATCCTTTGCCGACGAGAAATTCGGAGCGATCACGGTGAAAGACATTCTGGCCGAGCTGGAAAAACCGGCGCGCGATCCGAGGCCTGATTTCAAGGTGGCGCGCTACAGCGAAGGTGTCGAGGACATCAGGGATCTGCAGCCGGGCATGACGCTCGAGGGCACGGTCAGCAATGTCGCGCAGTTCGGTGCGTTCGTCGATCTCGGCGTACACCAGGACGGGCTGATCCATGTCAGCCAGTTGGCCAACAAGTTCGTCTCAGATGCCCGCGAGGTGGTGAAAACCGGCGACGTGGTCAAGGTCAAGGTGCTCGAAATCGATCTGGCGCGCAAGCGGATTTCATTGACGATGAAGCTCGATGCCATGGTGGTGCCGGCCGGCCAGCGTACTGACAACAGCTTCAAGCCGGCGGGGCGGGGCGAGCGGCCCGGCGGGTCGCTGCATGGGGCGAGAGAGCAGACATCCGGTGGATCGTCGGCGATGGCGGCTGCGTTTGCGAAGTTGCAGGGGAAGGGTTGATCCAAACCAGAACCCGGTCGGGTGTTCTGTAGGAGCGGCTGTAGGAGCGGCTGTAGGAGCGGCTTCAGCCGCGCTTCAGTTCCCTCGTACACCCCCAAGCGCGCTAAAGCCGCTCCTACGACGCCACAAAATCCCCCGGCAGCAACACGATCGGCTGCCCATGCGGCGTGCGATCGGCGGCATCCTCCCAGGCGTGGGCACAGGTATGCAACTCTTCTGCCGACACAAGGCCTTTCGCCGCGACCAGCGATTCGAGCGCAGCCAGCCAGTGGTGATAGTAAGTGTCGCCCAGGTCGGCGTCGCCGGCCGACTGCGCGGTGCTGATCTGTGTCGACAGGGCGGCGGCCCATTCGGGCCAGCTGAACGCGCCACGCTGATGCAAGGCAAGCACCATGGCAAACGCCTGCGCCTGCCAGGGCTCGCTGAATATCGGGCCGCCGTCATCGCCCGGCTGCTTGGCGAGCAGGGGCATGTGAGCCGGCGCATGTTCAGGGTTCATGCCGACTCCAGCGTGGTTTCCCAGGCATCGACGCACAGGCTGAGGCTGGGCGTACTGTCCGCACCCCAGACCTCGCCGCCGTCGAAAACGACGCCGTAGAGCCACTGCGGCTGTTCGCCCAGACCTTGGGCGTGGCTCTCGGCGAAGACGTGGCAGCCATGGCTGCGCTCGATCACGCCGCGTTTGCCGCGCAAGTAGTCTGGCAGCCGGCTGTGGTGGTTGGCCGACGTGGCGCGCGTGCGAACGTGCTGGCCGATGGCGAAGCGGGCCGCCGAGGCAGCGGGGCGTACTGTCGGACTGCCGCGCGCCAGTGTCGACGCCACCGCTTCGGCCTGCAGCACCCTTGCCACCGGCAGCGCGGGATGAATCATTCGGCCCTGCACCAATTCGTCTGCTTGAACCAGGCCGCGTTCGAGCAGCAGTTTTTCCAGCGCCTTGATCCATATCTCGTAGTAGCTCAGCTCGCCATAGTCGGGCAAGGTTTCGCGCGCCGAGCGGCTGGCGTCGATGTTCCAGCTGCCGGTGGCACCCATTGCCAGCGTCAGCGCCAACGCGCGCGGCTCCCAATCGGCATGAAACAGCTCGCCTTCGGCTTCGGGCACGATGGCGCCGTCGACCGCTCGGCCGCCCAGATCGGCGTGGCTGATGTAGCTCATGGCTGCGCCGGCCGGGCCGGGGCGATTGCCAAGCCGGTGCCGATCATCGAATCGCGCGTCACCAGCGTTGCCAGCGCGGCTTCGTCCAGCCCTTCGCTGCCGGCCGGCCGCTGCGGGATCACCAGATACCGCACCTCGGCGGTCGAGTCCCAGACGCGGATCTGCGCCGGCTCCGGCAGTTCGACACCAAATTCGGCCAGTACACCGCGCGGGTCACGTACCACCCGCGCTCGGTATGGCGCGCTCTTGTACCAGGTCGGCGGCAGGCCGAGCACCGGCCAGGGATAACAGCTGCACAGCGTGCAGACGACCAGGTTGTGACATTGCGGCGTATTGAATACCGCCACCATGTGTTCACCCTGGCGCCCGGCGAAACCCAGCGAGGCAATCGCCGCGCTGGCGTCGTCGCGCAACCATTGCAGGTAGGCGGGGTCGCTCCATGCCTTGGCCACCACCTGTGCGCCATTGCGCGGGCCGATGCGTTTTTCGTAGGTCTCGATCAATCGGTCGAGCGCCGGCGGGTCGACATAGCCCTTTTCGGTTAGCAATGTTTCGAGTGCACGCACGCGCACCGTCATCGGATCGAGTTCGCTGTGTTCGCTGTCATGAGCGTGATGCCGGTGTTGCGCATTCGCGTCCTGATCGGATCGATCGGGCTTGTTCATCGTGTTTTGGCCGTGCTCAGTCGAGATTTGATCGAGGCGATGATGCCGTGCTGATGCGGCAAAGGCAAATCGCCCCAATCGCGCCTGTAGGCCCTCCCACCGCATTCAGTTCGAGGGGCTCGCGTTCCAAGGCGTATTTGGTGGGGGCGCCTTCAAGCGCGATCGCTGCCTCGCGATATGCCAGTTTCGGGTTTGCCCTAACATCGCGCGCCATGTCCGTTCTCCAGATCCATGCCGGCCCCAGCGCGCTGAAGCAATTGCGCGAGCGGCGCCTGACGCCAGCGGATGTGCGG
Source organism: Burkholderiales bacterium (assembly GCA_038221635.1). GTDB lineage: Bacteria > Pseudomonadota > Gammaproteobacteria > Burkholderiales > Burkholderiaceae_C > Ideonella_A. The sequence goes on along the minus strand of JBBRID010000177.1, from coordinate 2,786 downwards.
ATCATTCCCGGCGCCGCGGGCGGCCCGAAAGGCTTGATTCTGGGTCCGCTGGATCGCTATCTGTTCGGACAATGGCTGGCCGGCAGCAGCCATACCATCCATCTGGTTGGTGCGTCGATCGGGGCGTGGCGGATGGCGACGGCGTGTCTGGCCGACCCGGTAGCCGGGTTCAACGAGCTCAGCCGCTCGTATATCCACCAGCAATACGAGCATGCCCCCGGCAAGCTGCCCAAAGCAGCACACGTGAGCGAGGTGTTCGGCACCGAACTCGACCGCCAACTGGGTCCGTCAATCGGGCAGATTCTGGCCCACCCGCGCTACCGGCTACACATCTTCACAAGCCGCGGCCGGCATCTGCTCGGCAGGCAAGGGCGGTTGCGCACGCCGCTGGGCTACCTGGGCGCCTACGCCACCAACGCGCTGAGCCGAAAGGCGATGGGCGGCTGGCTGGAGCGGGTGGTGTTTTCCGACCCGCGCGATTCCTTGCCCTTGAAATTGCACGACTTCCGCACCCAACATGTGCTGCTGAATGCCGCAAACTTTCGCCCCAGCCTACTGGCCAGTTGCTCGATTCCGTTCTGGCTCGACGCGGTTCACGACATCCCGGGCGCGCCGCGCGGCGCCGATTGGGACGGCGGCATCACCGATTACCACCTGCACCTCGACTACGCATCTCTGAATTCCGGCGTTCGGCATTCGTCGGACCTTGTTGGGAAAGATGGCGATGCGCCGGGCCACCAAGGTCTGGTCTTGTACCCACACTTTCAGCCCAGTGTCGTTCCAGGCTGGCTCGACAAGGCGCTGCGCCACCGGCATCGTGCCAGCGCGCGCCTAGACAACGTGGTGCTGTTGTCGCCGCATCCCGAATGGATCGCGACTTTGCCGAATGCCAAGCTGCCCGATCGCTCGGATCTGCAGCGCTACGGCGATGATTTGGCGGGCCGCACGCGGGGCTGGCAGATTGCCGTCGACGAGAGCGAGCGCCTGGCGGAGACCTTTGCCGCGTGGGTCGAGGGGCGCATCGATCTCCCGGTACATCCGCTAGCCTGACTAAACGCGGACAGGACTAAGGGTATTCCCGCGATTTGCGAATATTCGCAAAGTTTTGCATCCGAACCCTCAAAGGTCTCGTAACAGGACACAGACGCCATCCACAGCGTGGGTGCTGTCGATTGCAGTCTCAACCACTGCCCCGAGCCGAAATTACCCAACGTCCGTTCCAGAGAGGAAGACCCATGAAAAAACATAGCCTACGCTTGCTGCCGCTGGTTGCCGCGCTTTGCGCCGCCACCGGCTTTGGTGTTGCGAATGCATCCAGCCACCGCGAAGCACCGTTCATCGCCTCGGCTCCCAAAGTCGACGCGACCGATTTTTACATGTTCAAGAGCTACGAGGGCGGACGTGATGCCTACGTCACCCTGATCGCCAACTACCTGCCGCTGCAGGATCCATACGGCGGCCCGAACTATTTCACGCTCGACCCGAATGCGCTATACGAGATCCACGTCGACAACAACGGAGACGCAAAAGAAGACATCACGTTTGCGTTCCGCTTCAAGAACAACTTCAAAGGCATCACGCTGCCGATCATGGGCAAGGACGTGGCGATTCCACTGTTCCAGGCCGGTGTGCTCACCGGTACCAATGCGTCCCTCAATTCGCCTGTGCTGAATGTGAACGAGCAGTTCTCGGTCGAAGTGGTTCGCGGTGATCGGCGCACCGGCACCCGCGCTGCCATCACCACTGGTGGATCGGCGACCTTCAACAAGCCGGTCGACAACATCGGCGTGAAGACCATCCCCAACTATCCCGAATACGCCGAAAAGCACATTTACAACGTCGCAATCCCTGGTTGCGCCATGCCGGCGAAGGTTTTTGTCGGTCAGCGCAAGGATCCGTTCAAGATCGCCGTCGGCAAGATCTTCGACTTGGTCAACTTTCCGGTCTCGGTGATCACCGATCCGAGCAAGATCAATGTCGGCATGGATGACCTGGCCGACAAGAACGTCACATCGCTCGCAATGGAAGTGCATCAAAGCTGCCTGACCGCCGGGAACGAAACGGTGATTGGCGGCTGGACCTCGGCCAGTCTGCGCCAGGGTCGACTGCTGGATCCGAATCCGAAGCCGGGTTTTGGCACGACCGATCGCAGTGGCGGCGCATGGACACAGGTTTCCCGCTTGGGCATGCCGCTGGTCAACGAAGTCGTGATCGGCCTGCCAGACAAAGACAAGTTCAACAGCTCCAAGCCGATGAACGACGGTGCGAACTTCCTGACCTACGTCACCAATCCGACGCTGCCGAGACTGCTCGAGATCGCGCTGGGCACGCCCGCTGGTGGTATCGCGCCGACCAACGCCGGCCGCAACGATCTGGTGACGGTGTTCCTGACAGGCATCACCGGGGTCAACAAGCCGGCCAACGTGGCGCCTTCGGAAATGATGCGTCTGAATACGGCCATTCCGGCTGTACCGTTCGCACAGCAGAACCGTCTGGGCATTGTTGGCAATATCCTTGCCAAGGGCAACGACAACGCCGGTTATCCGAACGGACGCCGTCCGAAGGACGACGTGGTTGACATCTCGCTGGTAGCGGTTGCCGGTGGCCTGTGCGTGGCCAATGGCGACACCAACGCACTTGGTTTCGGTGCAGAGTGCAAACCGTCGGCTGTCCCGCTGGGCACCACGGCTTTCAATTTGCATGACACGGTCGACCAGGCCACCATCACGCTGCTGCCGAATTTCCCTTACCTGAACACCCCGCTGCCGGGCAGCAAGTAAGGAGCA
>JBBRID010000176.1:0-7966 GCA_038221635.1 Burkholderiales bacterium | reverse complement strand
CGCCCGCGAGGCGCCGCGCGCGGCGCTGCATCGCTGGGCCGGCCTGCGCCTGCGTCCGGCCGGAGCCTGCGCACCGGCGCTTTCCCGCGTGACCGCTTCTGCCGCCGACCTGCTGCCCGCGTCGCGGGCGGGGTCGGAGCGCTTCGCGGGTTCGAACTGGGCCGTCAATTGATTTCTGGAGCATCCATGTACACCGCCAAAGGCCAGCTGGACCTGAATTCGACGCTGAAGCAGTACAGCTCGCTGGTCCGGCGCCTGGCCCACCAGATGATCGCCAAGCTGCCGGCCAACGTCGAGATCGACGATCTGATCCAGGTCGGCATGATCGGCCTGGCGGACGCGCTGTCGCGCTTCGATGCGGCCCAGGGCGTGCAGTTCGAGACCTTCGCGACCCAGCGCATCCGTGGCGCGATGCTCGACGAGCTGCGCGGCAACGATTACCTGTCGCGCGGCACCCGCAAGAGCCAACGCTCGATCGAGTCGGCCGTGCACAAGCTCGAGCAGCGGCTCGGTCGCGCACCGCACGAAAGCGAAATCGCCAAGGAAATGGGGTTGGAGCTGGACGAATACCAGGAATTGCTCGGCAAGGTGCGCGGTACGCAACTGGTGTATCTCGAGGACATGTCGGGTGACGAAGGCGACAACGACTTTCTCGATCGACACGTGGCCGACGAGGACATCAACCCGTTGGCTCAGTTGCAGGACCACCGGATGCGCGAGGCGCTGGTCGCCGCCATCAAGCATTTGCCCGAGCGCGAGCAATTCGTGATGAGCATGTATTACGAGCAGGACATGAACCTGAAGGAAATCGCTGCCGTTCTGAAGGTGACCGAATCGCGGATCTGTCAGTTGCACAGTCAATCGATCGCACGCCTGCGGGTCAAGCTGCGCGAATACTGATGGTCCGGAATGACCCACCGCCGGAGCAGCTACGCCGCACCCCGCACCCCCTCCAGGGGGCCGAGCCCAGGCACCAAAGGTCCGGTGGCCCTTTGGTGCCTGGCGAGGAGCCGGGCCGCTGTGCCCGGCGCGGCCTGCAAGGCACGCCAGCGGACCGGCGAAGCCGGATCCGCGGCGTCTGCTTGATCGGTATGTGATCAGCACTGTTCATGAAGCGTGGACCGTGCAGAGCGCTCTCCGCCTTGCAACGACCTGGCCGCTGCCGGCCTTGCTGAGCTGGCTGGCTGCTTGGGGCAGCTACCGCGGGCTGATTCATTTCACGGTGAGTCCGGGGATCGCGGCGCTCGTCGCGATGGGGCTGGCTTCGGTCCTCGCTCTGACCGAGACGACGCGCTGGCGGCGCTTATTCATTGCGGGTGGATTTCCCGTTTCGCTGATCGCGGGCGGGACGCTGACGGGCTGGACTTCGCTGGTCTGGCTGGCGCCACTGGCCATGCTGCTGTTGCTCTATCCGCTGGCCAGCTGGCGTGATGCGCCGTTGTTTCCGACGCCGGTTGGCGCCTTGCGCGCGATTGCCGAGGTCGCCACGCTGCCGCCCGGCGCCCGGATCGTCGATGCCGGTTGCGGATTAGGCGCCGGCCTGGTCGAACTGAAAGCCGCTTATCCGTGCGCGGAAATCGTGGGCCTGGAATGGAGTTGGCCTCTGGCGCTGATCTGCCGGGTGCGCAATCGATTCGCCAGCGTTCTGCGGGCCGATATCTGGGCCGCCGACTGGTCGCCCTACGACATGGTCTATCTGTTTCAGCGCCCTGAAAGCATGGCGCGAGCGGTGGCCAAGGGGCGTGCGGAAATGCAGCCCGGCAGCTGGCTGGTGAGCCTCGAGTTCGAGGCGACCGAGCTGCGCGCCGATGCACGTCTGGAGGCGGTCGAGGGCAAGCCGGTATGGCTCTACCGCGCGCCGTTCGTACCAGCCAACGTCGGCGCCGGGTAGGCGCGTGCAGGCGATGTCGATTCGATAGAGGTCATTGCCGTTGGTCGGGTACGCGGCGCCGTTTTCTCGACAAACCCGGCAACGTCATCGAGTACTGGCGCAATGAAGCGCAGCGGCCAGGCGAAGGCGCCGGCCAGGGTGATGTGGCTGGCGTGCGGGTAGACCTCGTAGCTCACCGGTACCTGCGCCGCGCGCAGCTTGGCGACCATTTGTGCCGCGTTGCGCTGCGGGTTGACCAGTTTGTCGTCTTTCGCCGCACCGATGAACGTGGGCGGCGAGCCGGCTTTGGCGAAATCGATCGGTTGCGAATTGGGCGGGTAGTCGGGATGGTGGAAAACCGGCTTGGCGTCCGGGTTCACGATCGGGTAGAAATCGTAAGGGCCGGCCAGGCCGATCCAGCCGGCGAGTTGTTTGGGGTCCTGGCCCTGCCCATTCAACCAGCGGCTGTCCAGCGCCAGCATCGCCGCGTTGTAGCCGCCGGCACTGTGTCCCATCACGAAAACGCGCGCCGGATCGGCACCCAGCGCCTCCGCCTCGCGCAGGCCGTAGGCGAGGGCACGCGCGCTGTCCTCCAGAAAGTCCGGGTAGGTCACTTCCGGATACAGCCGGTAATCGGCAACCAGCGTCATCACGCCACGCGAAGCCAGCGCCTCGCCGACGAACTTGTAGTCGGCCCGATCCCCGGAGTTCCACGAGCCGCCGTAGAAGAACACCACCATCGGGTAGCCCACACGCGGCGCGGTGGCTGCTGGACGGTAGATGTCGAGCTTCTGGCGGGGATTGCCGCCATAGGCGACATCGGCGGTCAGCTGGCTTCTCTTAGGTACGACGGCATTCAGCGCGGTCATCGGCGCGCAGGCCACCATCAGTGCGGCGCCTGCAACGGTCAGCAGAGGAAACAGGAGGGTTTTGAGCGACATCGTCAAGACTACGCAAAGGCGGAAAAAATGGATGCAGGAGCGGCGTGTGTCAGCCCGCTGCAACTCGCCGCGCTGCGGATCACATGCTGGCGTTCGTCAGACCAATCGTCTGCGATGCCGTGCGATCTGCGCCCGCACCTGTGATGGCGCGGTCCCGCCGAGCACCTCGCGCGCGTTCAGCGAGCCGGCAAGGCTCAAGACCTCGAACACGCTGTCGTCGATCGACGCATGAAAACCCTGCAACGTGGTCAAAGGCAATTCGCTCAGGTCGACGCCCTCGGCAATTGCTGCTTTCACCGCATGGGCCACCACCTCGTGCGCATCACGGAACGGCAGGCCTTTCTTGACCAGATAGTCGGCCAGATCGGTGGCCGTTGCATAGCCACGCAGCGCAGCCCGCTGCATGGCCTCGGGCTTGACGGTGATGCCGGCAACCAACTCGCAGAAGATGCGCAAGGTGTCTTTCAAGGTGTCGACGGTATCGAACAGCGGCTCCTTGTCTTCCTGGTTGTCCTTGTTGTAGGCCAGCGGCTGGCCCTTCATCAAGGTCAGCAGCCCCATCAGGTGGCCGACCACGCGACCGGTCTTGCCACGTGCCAGTTCGGGTACGTCGGGGTTCTTCTTCTGCGGCATGATCGAACTGCCGGTGCAGAAGCGATCGGCCAGATCGATGAAGCCGAAATTCTGGCTCATCCACAACACCAATTCCTCGCTCAAGCGCGAGAAATGGATCATGCACAGACTGGCTGCCGCCGTGAATTCGATTGCGAAATCGCGATCGCTGACGGCGTCCAGGCTGTTCTGGCAGATGCAGGCATTGCCTTGTTCATCAACCATTCCCAAGCTGCGGGCGACGCGTTCACGGTCGAGCGGAAAACTGGTTCCAGCCAACGCCGCTGCGCCGAGCGGCAGGCGGTTGGTGCGGCGCTCGACATCGGCCATGCGCTCGCCATCTCGAGCAAACATCTCCACATATGCCAGCAGGTGGTGGCCAAAACTCACCGGTTGAGCCACCTGCAGGTGGGTGAAACCGGGCAGGATGACGTCGGCATTGGCGTCAGCCACTTCGACCAGCGCGCGCTGCAACTCGTTCAGAAGTCCGCTGATGGCCCGGATCTCGTCGCGCAGCCACAGGCGCACATCGGTCGCGACCTGATCGTTGCGTGAGCGGCCGGTGTGCAGGCGCTTGCCGGCGTCGCCGACCAGTTGGGTCAGCCGCGCCTCGATGTTCAGGTGCACGTCTTCCAGGTCGAGTTTCCAGTCGAAACGGCCGCCTTCGATCTCCTCGCGGATCTGCGCCAGACCGTGCTGGATCGACGCCAGATCGGCAGCGCTGATGATCTGTTGCGCCGCCAACATCTCGGCGTGCGCGAGGCTGCCTGTGATGTCGGCCAGCCACAGGCGTTGGTCGAAATCGACGCTGGCCGTGTAGCGCTTGACCAGTTCGCTCATCGGTTCGGAGAACAGCGCAGACCAGGCTTCGGATTTCTTGTCGAGTTGATTGGCTGACATCGGGCAGAGCCGGCCGTACGGCCGATCGTCATGAAGGGGAGGGCGTTGGCGCATGGCGGCGGCCCGGGCTGCACATTGGCGACAATGTGACGGCAGGATTCTATCGACCACCACTTTTGCTACCGCCGATAGCCTGTCATCAGCCTTTCCTCCATGACCGTGCCGTCCTTGCCTCCTTCCACCGAGCCCGACCCGCAGCGACCCGCTGCCGGGCGCAGCGGTGCGTGGGCGGATTCGAGTCGGGCCAGCCTGTTCGAGCCGAGTGGCTATCTGCCGACGGTCGAACCGCGGCCGAACCCCGTGCTACCGGGCGGTGTTTTCGACGTCTGCCATGTCGGCATGGTGCTGCGCGCGGTGCTGTTCGTCGAAACCGTGTTGGCGCTGGGGATCGCATTCATCGACGACGGCTTCGCCGATGCCGGGTTGCGCCTGGCACTGGGCTCGGCGATGGCGCTACCCGCGCTGCTGCTATGGCTGACGCTGGCCTGCGCGCTGCGGCGGCAGCTTGCGAAACTCGAGCCGAGTGGGCAATGGCTGGCCGCGGGCTTGCTGGGTGCGGCCTGCGCGGCCATCGGTTGGGCGCTGATGCTGTGGGCCAGCCTGGGGCAGTTCAGTGTCGTCTCATGGCCGGGACCGATCGCCAGCGGTGCTTTTCTGGCGGTCTTGTTGACCGTGTGGCTGCAATTGCGCAACCGCGCGGCGCTGCCGGCAGATACCACCGCCCGGCTGGCCGAGTTGCAATCCAGGATTCGGCCGCACTTTCTATTCAATACCCTGAACAGCGCGCTCGGACTGGTGCGGCGTGACCCGCAGCGCGCCGAGGCCTTGCTCGAGGATTTGTCGGAGCTGTTTCGGGCTGCGCTTGCCAGCGATGCCAGCCTGGTGAGCCTCGGCGACGAGATCGAACTGGCCCGGCGCTATCTGGCGATCGAGCAGATCCGGTTCGGTACCCGCCTGCAGGTGGTCTGGCAGCTCGATCCCGCGGCTGCCGGCGCGCGCGTGCCGCCGTTGTTGCTGCAGCCGCTGGTCGAAAACGCCGTCCGACACGGGGTCGAACCCGATCCGCAAGGCGGCGTGATCCGCATCAGCAGCCGGGTTCGCCGAGGGCAGGCCTGGGTGTCGATCACCAATACCATGCCGTCGACGCCGCGCATTGCGGCGGTGCAGGGTCATGGCATCGCGTTGGAGAACGTTCGTGAACGGCTGCGCCTGATGCACGATGTCGCGGCTCGTTTCGAGATCGAGTCGGACGAGCAGAAATTCCGGGTGCAGTTGGTGATCCCGCTGCAGGCTGCCAATCCCCGAGTCGGTGCCCGGTCGGATTCGCCATGACAGCACAAGAAGACCAAGAGTCGAGCGCGTTGTCGTCGCCGCCGCCACTTCGCATCCTGATCGTCGACGACGAGGAGCCGGCCCGTTGGCGGCTGCGCAATCTGCTCGAGGATTGCGTCACGCCGCGTTGCGACATAGTCGGTGAGGCGGCCGATGCCCGCCAGGCCAATGCCTGGCTGAATGCCAACAGCTGCGATCTGATGCTGCTGGACATCGCAATGCCGGGCCCGGATGGGCTTGCCTTCGCCGCGGAGCTGCGACGCCGTGGCTTGGCCGCACCGGCGCTGATATTTGTCACTGCCCATGCCGAACATGCGCTTGAGGCCTTTGACCTGGCTGCAGCCGACTACCTGACCAAACCGGTGCGCCGAGAGCGCCTGCAGGTGGCGCTGCTGCGCATTGCCGAGCAGATTCAGCTGAGGCGTACTCAACCCGCTGGGCAGTCTGGCGCGTTTGCGACCGGCGCCGCTGAAGATCAAGTCATCGTTGTCACCGATCGCGGCCGGCTCGTTCGGGTGCCGCTGGAAGAGGTGCTGTACCTGAAGGCCGAGCTGAAATACGTGACGATTCGGACCGCGGGCCACAGTCACGTCCACGACGCATCGTTGGCCGAGCTGGAAGCGCGGCTCGGCCCCGGGTTCCTGCGTATCCATCGCAATGCGTTGGTCTCCCGGCGCGCCATCAGAGCCCTGGAGCGACGCACGGTGATCGGATCCGAGGCCGATGGCGCAGAGTCATGGGCGGTTCGCATCGGCGACGTCGACGAGTGGCTGGCCGTATCGCGACGCCAGGTACAAGCGGTGCGCGACGCGCTGCTGGAAGCCGATGGGCACCGGCGCTGAAAGGAGCGCCGGAGCGCCGGTGATCAGGAATACCCAGACATCTGCCGCCGGTCAGGTCTGATAGCCGCGGCTGGCCAGCTGCCAGGACTCGATCCGAGCGGCTGACACGACGCGGCTGCGCAGAATCTGACGTGAAATTTCGCCAGCGAGCGCCCAGTGGGTGGTGTCCATGCTGCTGCGCCATGCTTCGAAGGCTTCCAATACTCCTGGTCTCAGCCAGGCATCGTGGCAATCCTGCAGGCCCTTCATTCCCTGGTGCATCTCTTCGCAGAACTGGTTCAGCCGCAACAAGGACGTCGGGTTCGGCGAGGCGGCCTTGAACCGTTTGAAGAGCAAATTCTTGCCGGCCTGTTGCCTGGCACCCAGCGTGAAGACATGTTGAACCTGCTGCACGATCGGTCTGAGCGAGCGGTTCGGGATCGGTGCAGCCAGTGGGATGGTCGGCGCGTCAGCGGGTCGACTCGCAAAGCAGGGTCCGAGCATCAGCGCGGCGAGCCGCAGCCACTCGACGGGTGACAGTCCATCGGTGGCCGACGCGCGCCGTGATCGCTCGTAGACCGCTTCGTACCCGAGCACGCCCTTGGCCTGATTGGCCTTGGTGCTGATCACAGCCAGGTTGTTGGCTGCGTAGGCGCCTTCGTTGTTGAGGCGGTCCACCGACCAGTCGCTGTCCTTGAGTTCACCATGTGTCAGCAACTGGCGGGTGACGGGGCACCGATCGACATCGATCAACCGCAGCAGTGCCGGGCTCACATCGTCGTTGATGACGCGGCCCCGTTCGAACGCACTGAGGCGCAACTGCAGCCACTTTCGCTCGTACCGGTCTGGCAGGGGCCTGGCCGGGCGGCCTGCACGCGCGGCGACGAAGCCCTCTCGCACCGGAGGCGGCCAGGCTTCGCGCGCAACGGTGCGGCTGCGGCAGTAGAAATCGTGGCCGATGGCGCGTCCGATGTCGACGCGCTCGGGGGATGAATGAAGTTCCATGCTTCGCTCCATGGCCGCGGTTGAGCGGCCTTTGCAGCTCTCGCCAAGGTTGGGCTCGCGATGGAGCCATGGACGGGCGCGAGGTGCACGCAAGAATGAGGGCACGACGAACCCACGCGTTGGCGGGCGCTTCGTGCAGGAGACGATCCGCTACGGGCGGATCGGCCGGATGCCGGTGATTGCGCAGACTGTGCACGCCACGCCTGGAACGACCCGGAAGTCATTTGCGGCGAAAAACTTGTGAAAAAGCAGTGAACAGTCGAACTCGGCTACCGGTCTGGCGCGGAGCATCAGGCCTTGGGCGGCCGCTCCGTGGCTTCTGCGATCCAGGGATCGACATCAGGCTTCAGGCCTGCCATCCAGCGCGAGGGTGGCGGTGCTGGCATCGCGAACGAAACCGGGTTGCTGAACGCCAAAAGATGCGGTCCGGATGCGCCGCCACCTTCGTCGGCGGCAGCGCCAGCATCCAGTGCGATGACGGTCGC
>JBBRID010000175.1:0-7975 GCA_038221635.1 Burkholderiales bacterium | reverse complement strand
GAGCGACTCGCCGCAGATCTTGCGCCCCAACGGCCTCTCGTCGATTTCGTCGGGTGTGCAGGCGACGTACCAGGCATTCTTGGCAAACATGGGATGGGTTCCTCTGGAGATGGACGGATGTCGGCCTTGGATGGAGGATTGGTTGTAGTTCAGATTCAGTATACTGATCGTCGAAGTGAAAGAGACTCGGGAAACCCCTAGGTTCAGACAATCGGCGATCCCCGCCAACCAGCAGCTTTGATATTTCGATGCAAAAAAGGCTGCAACCTTGCAGTTGCAGCCTCTGTATGGAAATGCCTGACCTTATTTCTTGGTGTGCATCGCCAGTGCTTTCTCAGTGGCGTCCGATTGCCACATGTTGGTCGTCACATCTACCTTCTTGCCCTTGCCGGCTTCCAGGTCGATCTGCACCTCGTAGCTGTTGTCACCCTTCACGATCTCGTACTCGACATAGTCTTTCTCGTTGTCGTTGGTGGACGTGATCTGATAACCCTGCTTCTTTATTTGTGCAGCATAGGCCGCCTTGTCCAGACCAAGCGCCATTGATTTTTCGAGACGCTCCTTTTCACCGGTCCAGCCCTTCATGCGGGTGCGGTCGCTGAAGCGATCGTTTGCCGGCATATATTTGATGTCTCTATCGACCTTGCCACCGCTCATCGCGATCTTGGTCGAATCGGCGCGCCAGAGGTTCGAATCAATCTCCACTTTCTTGCCCATGTGGGTGGCCTTGTCCAGATCGATCTGGACTTCGTACGAGTTGGCACCCTTCACCACTTCGTATTCCACGTAATCCGGCTTGTCGGCATTGATCGACGTGATCTGGTAACCGTTGTCGGTCAGTGCCTTCGCATACGAAGCCTTGTCTTGCCCGGTCTTCATCATGCTCTTGAGCACGTCTTTCTCGTTCGACCAAGGCTTGAAGTTCTCACGATCGCTGTACATCATGCGATCGCCGGGCTTGACCATCGGGGTGGCGGCCACTGGCATGTTCTTGTGATCCTGCATGGCCTTGTTCTTGTCGTCCGCCGCATGACCAAGCACTGGCATCAGTGCAAATGCACCGACTACCGCAGCGCTGACGATTTTCAGATTGAATTTGCGTCCCATTGTCTTTACTCCTTTAGCGGGCGGCGCCGAAAAAGCGGCCGGCCGATGTTTCGTGGCAAACGTCGGAGTGACGTCGGCCTCGTGAGCAGATAGTGCGCAATCCAGGCCGTGCGGACAATCGGCACTTGCCCATTCGAGGTGTCGGAAGGGTCCGACGAGCGAAACGAATAGATACAACTGCGCCTGCGGCGCTGCCGTCGGCAACGGTGGCAAGTCTTGCCGAAGTTTCAGGTGTGGCCGAACACCCCTACAGCCAGCGCCAGATAAGATTCAGCCAAGCAGGCAGCCGCAATGAACGGCGTGGCGCGTAGTTCTGACGATAGTCAACTGACATGTCGGCTCCGATACTGTACAAAACAACAGTATATCAAGCCGACAAGCCTTGTGCTCAGCTTGTGTTCGTTGCATCGACTCAGCCGAGCTTGTCCTGCGTGCGGGTGTCGAAATCACTGGCGTCGTGACGCTCGTGCAACTGGCTGGCGGGCTCTCCCCACGAGCGGTTGACCATTCGGCCACGTCGCACCGCCGGCCGCTCGGCGATCTGGTTGGTCCAGCGTTGCACGTTGGCATATTCCTGCACCTGCAAAAATTCTCCGCCTTCGTACAACAGCCCTTTGGTCAACGCGCCATACCAGGGCCAGACCGCGATGTCGGCAATCGTGTAGTCGTCGCCAGCGAGAAATTCGCTTTCAGCAAGGCGTCGGTCGAGCACGTCTAGTTGGCGCTTGACCTCCATCGCAAAGCGATCGATTGCATATTCGATCTTGGTCGGCGCATAGGCATAGAAATGCCCGAAACCACCTCCCAGATACGGCGCACTGCCCATCTGCCAGAACAGCCAGGACAGACACTCTGCGCGGAGCGCGGTTTCAGTCGGAACAAGGACACCGAACTTCTCGGCCAGATAAAGCAGAATCGCGCCGGATTCGAAGACCCTGATCGGCTGGTTTGCGCTGCGATCGAGCAGCGCCGGAATCTTGGAGTTCGGGTTCACCGCGACAAAGCCGGAGCCGAACTGGTCGCCATCGCCTATCTTGATAGGCCAGGCATCGTATTCGGCGCCGGCATGGCCGAGTGCCAGCAACTCTTCCAGCATCACCGTGACCTTGACGCCGTTCGGCGTGGCCATCGAATACAACTGCAAGGGATGTTTGCCGACCGGCAACGCCTTGTCGTGCGTTGGGCCGGCGATCGGGCGGTTGATGCTGGCAAATTTGCCACCGCTTTCTTTGTCCCAGGTCCAGATTTTCGGCGGCGTGTAGCTTGGCGAATCGTTCATGCGCAATCCCGGAGTCAATGCGATGGGCGCCTGAAACCGGCTCCCGATCAAATGACTTTACGGCAATCGCCGCTGCGCCGTGCGCACCCGGCCGATGGCTGCGCCAGGGTCAACGAACCGGGTCGCTCGATCGCCGCGCTGCCAGCGCGTCTCGCAACAAGGCCGTCGTCTCAGCTCGCCACGCCGGGTCGTCCAGGTATTCGGCCTCCAACGCAACCCGCCATGCCGATTGCGGCAAGCCGGCGTCGAGCAGGGTCCGCCCCAGGTTGACCCAGGCGGCAGCACTGTCGTGCAGCCGTGCCGCCGCCTCGAAGCTGTCGGCCGCCATGATCTTGTCGCCGGCCGCGAACGAGGTATTTCCAAGCCCCATCATCAGCGCCAGGTTGCCTGGCCACCGGCGCAGCGCACTGGCGTAGACGGTTTGCGCCAACGCCGCTGGAGCAACCCGCTCGAAGCCGATGCTGGCCTCGACAAAGGCCTCTTGACGGGATGTTGTCGGCCATCCGCTGGGTGGCGTAACGACAAACGCCCAGCTCCCAGCCCGCACCCATGACAGCTCGAAGACAAGCAGCGGCAGGATCAAGCGCGGATGGACACCGGAGCGCAGCACGAACTCCTGGCGTGGCAGTGAATATCCGACCACGACCGCGTAGTGCCAGACCGGCATCACATCGAGTCCGAGGTTCTGCAGCACGACCACCGGATGGCCGGCTGCCAGCTCCCGCATGATCGCTTCCAGACTTCCGGGAATGCGCGTCGGCACAACCATGGCGCGCCGCGCGCCGGCGATCATTTCGATCTGCAGGCTGCCCTGCCGGGCCGGCATGAAAACACGTTCGGCGAGCACCGCGGGATCGGTCGGCACGTCGATCGCACCGAGTGCCGCAGCCAGCGAGGCCGGTCCGCAGTCGTACGCGGTCTGGGCGAAGAACGGCGTCGATTCGAGTTCGACCTCGGGCGGCAAGCCGGCTGGCCGGTGCTCCCTCAACATCTGGGTCTGCGCCGCGCAGCCACCGAGCAACGGGGTGGCAATGCCGAGCACCGACGCCGCGCCGGATACACCCGTCAAATGCCAGCCGAGCAGACCCCTCGTGGCCCGCGAAAGACAGGATCGGCGCGCCTGCGACGCAATGGACGTGCGTTTGTTCATGCAATGAAATCAAAAATGCACATGATGCCATCCGGATTCGCGGGTCAACGTCGAATCCGGTTCTCGGACTCGCCAGCGCGGTCCCCAGCTTGCTCGAAACCGTTCCCGACGCCGAGTTGCCGATAATTGCAGCGATCGGGCCTGCCGGGCCGAGCGGAGCAAAGTTCATGCGTCTGCTGATCGTTGAAGACGAAGTGCTGCTGGGCGATGCGTTGGCGGTTGGTTTGCGCCAACTCAAACACGCCGTCGATTGGTTCGCAGACGGCGCACAGGCCGACGCCGCGTTGGCGGGCGCATCGTTCGATGCCGTGGTGCTCGACCTCGGCTTGCCCCGGGGCGATGGCCTGTTGTGGCTCAGGCGCTGGCGCGAACGCGGCTTGAAACTGCCGATCCTGATTCTGACCGCGCGAGACAGCATCGAGCAGCGCATCGAAGGGCTGGATGCCGGCGCCGACGACTACCTGGTCAAACCCATCACCATCGACGAGCTGGCCGCGCGACTGCGCGCGCTGGCCCGGCGCGCTGCTGGCCAGGCGCAGGGCTCCTGGAAACACGGTGCACTGGAATTTGATCCTGCAACCCGTCTGGTTCGATGGAAAGGTGTTCAGATCGACCTGACGGGGCGTGAACTCGCGCTGCTCGAGGCGCTGCTCAGCCATCCTGACCGTGTCTTGTCCAAGGCGCTGTTGCTTGAAAAAGTCTACGACTGGAGCAGCGCCGAGCCGGAAAGCAATGCGCTGGAAGTGCACATCCACTACCTGCGCCGCAAGATCGATCCAAAAATCGTGCGCACGGTTCGCGGCGTGGGTTATGCCATCGGCTCGGGCGAGGCGACTGCGTGAGCCTCCAGCGTCGGCTGCTGCTGTATCTGCTGATCTGCGCACCGGTCGTATGGGGCATGGCGTTGTACGTGTCCATCAACCGGGCGCGCCATGAGGTCAACGAACTCTTCGATGCCGAGCTGATCCGGCTGGCGCGCCAGGTCCAGGCCACGCTGGGCTCCGGATTCTCGAGCGCAGATCCCAAACTGTCAGCGGCACCGAGTCAAGGCGATATCGATGCGGGTGATGCCGATGTACGAGATCTTGCCGTGGCGGTATGGGATCGAGGCGGGCAATTGGTGCTCTCCGATCGCGAGGGCGTGCAGCTGCCGTACCGACCTGATCGCAGCGGTTTCCTGAATGAAGACATCGACGGCAGCCCGTGGCGCACCTACTACCTGCAGTCTCATGATGGCCGCTGGTTGGTGGCCTCCGGCCAGCGCGACTTCGAGCGCGACGAACTGGTCTATGGCCTGACCGTTTCCCAAATCGTGCCCTGGCTGCTGGTGTTGCCGATTCTGCTCGGCGTGATGGCCTTGGCAGTGCGCCGCGCCTTGGCGCCCATGGGCAAGCTGACCGAGGAATTGCGCAATCGCCCGGCAGGCGAACTGCAACCCCTTTCTCAACACCTCGCCCCGATCGAACTCAAGCCGCTGCTCGGCGCAATGAACGGTCTGTTCGAGCGGATCGAACAGATGCGGGAGCGGGAGCGCCATTTCACCGCCGATGCCGCGCATGAGTTGCGTACCCCGCTCGCGGTGCTGCAGGCTCAGTGGGACGTCGTGCGGCGCGCCAGCAACCCGGCCGATCGCGCCGAAGCCGAGACCAAGATGAGCAGCGGAATCGATCGACTGGGGCGACTGGTCACCCAGATGTTGGCGCTGTCACGTGTCGAGTCAGGGACGACACCGAGCTTCGACGAGGTGTCGTGGAGGCCGATCGTCGAACAGGCGATGAGCGACTGTCTTGCCATGGCGGAACGCCGCGACATCGAACTGGCATGCGAATGGCCGCCACAGGACAGCCCCTCCATGCCGTTGCAGGGCAACGAGCACCTGCTCACCGTACTGCTGCGCAACCTGCTGGACAACGCGGTTCGTTACGCCCCGGCAGGCACGGCCGTCACGCTGCGAATCTCGCAGCGAAGCATTGCAGTCGAGAACGGAGGTTCGCCGCTTTCGATAGAGCAACTGGCGCGATTGGGCGAGCGCTTCTACCGTCCCGACGGGAAAAGCGAAGGCGGCAGTGGTCTGGGCATTTCCATCGTTCGGCGCATCGCCGAACTGCACGGGTGGAAACTTTCATTCAGCCCGCGGGCAGACGGGTCCGGCGTCATGGCGCTGCTTCGTTTCGGCCCATCGCCTAGCTATAGCTAAGCTAGAGCTGGCGAGACACCGCACTATTTTGCCCTCGCCTTTTCGAGCAGCAGCCTGGCTTCTTCATGCCGCCCGATGTCGGCCACCTGATGGCCGGGCCTCGGCGGTGCCTGTAGTGCGCGCTCCAGATAGACCACGACCTGCTGGGGATGCCTGGATTCGAGCAGATACTCGCCGTAGAAGTAGTTCGGGTCGATGCCATTCGGATTCACGGCAAGTGCCTTCAGCAGCAACTCGCTCGCCTTGGCCTTGTCGCCAAAGCCGAGCGGCCACCCGGGCACTTTGTAATACAGAGCGCCGAGCCTGTTGTACGCCGAGCCGGCGAGCACCTTGCCATCGATACCGATGGCAGCCTCAAACAGCAGCTTCCCCTGCCTGGCCAGGCTGAGGGCTCCGAAGCCGCCCTTCTCGCCCGCCAACGAGCTGAGGATGATGCCTTCCCAGACCAGCGGTTCGGCCTGCCCGGGGAACGCCTCCGTGACCTTGTCGGCAATGTCAGCAGAACGAAACCGCCAAACAAGCCGCCGATGATCCCCCCGCGTGCCGTCGTGGCCACGACAGCAATTACTTCGCCGTTCACGGCCGGCTCGGGACGTGGGCGAACGGCACCGGACGGCGGTGCGATGTCGCCCTCGCAACGAGATACAGCCATTGAACATTCATGCTCATTCGAGACCCGCGACCAAGCGGCGGATCGGCGCAAGCCGGATGATGGCGCGCGGCACTTGAGGGGTCTTAAGCGTCGAAGCGCCTCTCTTCGACCGGCGCCAGTTTCGCGGCGCGTTTGGCGTTGGAAGCCGCAGGCGCTACGCGCAGCCGGTTGCGGCCGTCGTGCTTGGCGCGGTAGAGGGCCTGGTCGGCGGCCTTCAACAGCGCTGACACCTCGTAGCTCGGTGCGCTGGCCAGGCCCAGGCTGATGGTCATGCGCAGGTCGGACACTTCGGCAGAAAAGGCGGTGTGGGCCGCAACCCGTTCGCGCAGGCGCTCGCACACGAAGCGCGCCTCTCGGGGATTCATTCCCGGCAGCACGATGACGAATTCTTCGCCGCCGTAGCGCGCCAGTACATCGCGTGCGCGGGTGTTCTCGCGCAGCAGGTCCGCCAGCGCCAGCAGGGCCAGGTCGCCGATGTCATGGCCATGCGTGTCGTTGATGGTTTTGAAGTGGTCGATGTCGATCAAAACCAGCGCGAGCGGTTCATTGTCTCGCTCCAGCGCGGGCATCAATTCGGCACAGCGGCGGTCGAAGTGATCCCGGTTGCCCAGGCCGGTCAGCGGGTCGCGCTCGGCGCGCGCAGCAAACTCGGCGGCGCGCGTGCGCTGGGTCTGCGCATCCATGCGCGCCTGTTTCGCCTGCCACTGTGCGTGTTGGGCCTCGGTACGGGTGACGAAGAGCTCCGACTGCGCACGCAACTGCTGGGTGGCGCGCAGGCGCTCGAGCCGTTCCACCACCTCGAAATGCGGGAGTGCAGCCTCGAACCGGCCCAGTGCGCTGCAGGCTCGATAGGCAGCATGGTGAGCACGAATGGCCGTCTGTTGCGGTGCCTGATCCGCCATCTCTTCGATCAACGACTCCATTGCGGCCAGCGCTCGCTCAGGATCGCCCTGCAACAAGTGCCAGACGGCCTGCGTGGTGCGCAAACGCCAGGTGTAGGCGGTGAAGCCGCGCTCGAGCGTCAATTTTTCGGCGCGCTGCAGCAGCGTGTAGGCTCCGCCCGCATCGCCCTGGTACATCAGCACCTCGCCCAGGTTGCCGCAGATCGCCACCTCCTGGAGCGGATCGGGGGGTTCGGGCAGATTTTGCAGTGCCTGGGTGCCGCTTTCCCTCGCACGCGCCAGTACCGACTGCACTTCGGACTCAGGCGCCGCGCCGTTCAGTCGGTGATACTGGCCGATCGAGATGGCACACAGGGCGTTGCGCATCAGCACCTGCAGCTCGTCGGTGGCGGCATTGCCATGGTCACGCAAGGCCTCGCCGATCACTCGCGCCGCCTGCCAGGAGTCTCCCATTCGCTCGAAACAAACGCCAAGCGTAAACGCAGCCTTCAGCGATATCGTCGCGTCGCCGAGAGGACCGACCAGCCGCACCAGGTCGTGCGCGGTGTCCAGCGCGCGGTCGAAATCGGCAGTTTCACAGGCTGCGAGCGTGAAAACGCGCATCAGCTCGCAGCGTTCAGCCACCAAGGCGTGCATCAGCGCAGGGGTCGACATGGCGCGCAGTACAGGCGGTGCAGCCTCCAGCACC
>JBBRID010000174.1:0-8026 GCA_038221635.1 Burkholderiales bacterium | reverse complement strand
ATCGCGATGCCGCGCCCCATGCGGCCGGCACCGACGGCGGCGAATCGATTCATCGGCTCATTCCCCGTCGTGCAGGCGCTGCTGCAACTGTTGTTTCGACAAACTTGCCAGACCGAGCGCTTCAAGCGTGCGCTCGCCATGGCGCAGGTCGCGGCCGAGGAAGGCGCCGACCACTGCCAGCAGCCCCTGGGCGATCGGTGCGTCGACCCGCGCCCAGCGGGCCACCGACGCCATGAAGGCCAGCCCGATCACCGTATCTTCGGTGATGTAGCGGTGCGTGTGCAGATCGATGTGTTCGCGCCAGTCGCCCGACTTTTGCAATTTCTTGTGGGCGTCGCCGTACATCCAGCGGTCAGTGTTGTAGTGGTCGGCCAGCGGGTAGTGCGGCGCCGCGTAACCGAGCGCCTCGCGGATCGCGATGCGTTCATGGTCCAGGCGATCGGTGACCGCGCGCACGGCCGGCTGGGTGCCCTCGGTGTGGATGTCCCACTTGTCGAAATGTTGCAATGGGGCGGCGTTCATCACCATCAAGGGCGGGTGGATGATGGGGCCCGCATTCATCAGCGCGCCCGACAAGGCGTCGCCGCAGTCGTGCACACTCGGATAGGCCTCGCGCAGCAGCGCGATCGCACGTGCGCTATGGCGGCCCGGATAGACGCCGGCTGGCAGATGCACGGCGCGGACCGTGACGTTGACTTCGCGCTCACCGTGTTTGCGCGCCAGATAGGGCAGCGTGCCGGTTTCGGCCCAGCTCACATCGGCGTCGTTGCCACTCTCACGCACGATGCGCGACATCACCAGCGTGCCGAAACTGCCGGGCGGCAAAAAGACGACCTGGCCGTCCTGCAGATACGGCGCCATTGCGCGCGCGATGTCGGCTTGCGCGGTGGCCGGCGACGGGATCAGCACCAGTGCCGCGTCACGCAACGCCGCGCCGATGTCCGGCGTGGCCAGTGCAATCGGCACCTCACGCCGACCGTCTGCATCCTTGAGCACGATGCTGCCGGTGTCGATCACAGGCTGCAATGCAGACGCATCACGTCGCCACAGTCGAATCTCGTGTCCGGCTTCGGCAAGGTCGGCGGCGGCGGCATGGCAACCATGGCCGCCGCCGAGGATGGCGATTTTCATTGTCGGGGTGAACCAGCGTGCTCGGGCTGGAATCGTTAGAAGTAAATAGTTTATATATCAACTAAGTCACTTCTGCGCTAGGGATCACCCTGAGAGTGCGCTGGCGCGCTCACTTGATCCAAAAGGGATTCATGGGCGTGCTCCTTGCCAAATGACCACCGTCGAGGTGGCCCCGCTCGTGTAACGTATTCGAACCGCTCTGAATCATCGCGTCATCTCAACCACGAACGGATGAACTTGCGAAAGGCAAGGCGATGAAGAAAATTCTCAGACAATGCGTCGCCTGATCGGGGGCCGCAGCCAAGCGTCGCGCCGGCCGTACCACCTTCTTTTTTGCATGATTCGTTTGAAAGGAAGATTGAAAATGGAGACAAATGAAGTTCATCGTGGACGACTGATCGATCACATTCATCTGGTCGTGCGCGATCTTTTCGCCTCGCAGACGTTTTATGCCGCGGTGTTCGAGGTTTTGAACATTCCGATCGGCGGTTCGGGCGAAGGCTATTTCTGGGCAGATGAGCTGTTCGTCTCCACGTCGGACAGTGAAGCCGCGCAAGGGGTGCTGACCGGCCGCCATCATCTGGCATTCCAGGCGCTCGACCGACCCATGGTGGAAGCGTTCTACAAGGCGGCGTTGGCCGGTGGTGGGAGCGCAAACGGCGCGCCCGGAGAGCGCCCCTACCATCCCGGGTACTACGCGGCTTTCGTCCTGGACCCGGACGGCAACAACATCGAAGCCGTCTACCACGGCGAAGCCAAGCGCAGCGCGGCGTCGGTTCACATTGTCTTCTAGGGGCGGGTCGCCGATCTGCCGCAGTCCTGCTGGTGGCGGAATCCTGACCCAGAGCGCTTGAGGTCCCATTTCCATCTATAGCCGCTACGCCGAAGGATTCACCACCATGAGCGACACCGAAAAGCATGTTCAGCGCGCACTCGATACCTACAAGTCCGCCGTCCTGGCCAAAAACGTCGAGACCTTCATGCACCTGTACGACCCCGGCGTGCGTGTGTTCGACGCGTGGGGTGTGTGGTCGTACGAAGGCGCCGATGCGTGGCGGATCGCCGTCGAAGGCTGGTTTTCGTCACTCGGCAACGAGCAGGTCCGGGTCACGTTCGAAGATGTGAAGATCGTCAGTGATCAAGGTTTCGCTTCGATGAGTGCCATCGTCACTTACGCCGGACTCTCTGCCCAGGGCGACGAGCTGCGTGCCATGCAGAACCGCATCAGCTGGACCATGAAGACCAGCGGCCACGTGCTGCGCATCATTCATGAGCACACGTCGGCGCCACTCGGCTTCGAAGACCAGAAGGCCATTCTGAAGCGCGACGGCAGCGGCAAGCCCTGAAGAGTCCCGACCTCAGCCGCGTCTGCTTCAAGAAAGCTGCTTCAGGGCAACCCCGCCAGCACCTTGTCCAGCGTCAGCGGAAAGTCGCGAATCCGCACGCCGCAGGCGTTGAACACCGCGTTGGCCAATGCGGCCCCTGCGCCGCTGATTCCCAACTCGCCGACACCCTTGATCTTCAACGGGTTGGTCTTGTCGTCGACCTCGGGCAGATAGACAGCGTCGATGGCCGGGATGTCGGCATGGACCGGCACGTGGTATTCGCCGAGGTCGCGGTTGACGAAGTGGCCATCGCGCGGGTCGATCACCTCTTCTTCCGTGAGCGCCGCACCGACGCCCCAGATCATGCCACCCAGCGCCTGCGAGCGTGCCGTTTTTTCATTGAGGATGCGGCCCGCGGCAAACACGCCGAGCATGCGGCGCAGCCGCACCTCGCCCGATTCGGTGTCGACCGCCACTTCGGCAAAGAACGCACCGTAGGCCTGCTGCGAATACGCCTTCTTCATCTTGCCCGGCTTGATCTCGCCTTTGGCGACCACACCGTTCTTGCCGGCCAATGAGGCCAGCGAGGCGGACTTGCCTTCGCCGCTGATCTGCCCGTCTGCGAACTCGGCTTTCTCGGTATCGATGCCCGCCTTGCGGGCCAGCTTGGCGCGCAGCTTGGTGCAGGCATCGAAAACCGCCGAGCCGGTGCTGCCCGCGCCGAACGAGCCGCCGGATCCGGACGATGGCGGAAAATCGCTGTCGCCCAGTTGCATGTCGACCTGCTCCAGCGGCAGGCCCAGCATCTCGGCTGCGATCTGACTGAACACCGTGTAGCTGCCGGTGCCGATGTCGGTCATGGCGGTGCGCACCTGCAGCACGCCGTCGGGCCGCAGCGTCACTTCACAGTGCGCTTCCTGCAGCAGGTTGCCACGGCTGGCCGTACTCATGCCGATGCCCACCAGCCAGCGGCCGTCGCGCACCTGTCCGGGCTTTCCTCGCCGCTGGTCCCAGCCGAAGCGTTTGGCGCCTTCGCGCATGCAGGCGATCAATTGCCGGCTCGAGTACGGCACCTGTTTTTCCGGATCCTGCTCCGGCTCGTTGCGGATGCGCAATTCGATCGGGTCGATCTCCAGACGATGGGCCAACTCGTCCATCGCGCTTTCCAGCGCCAACAGGCCCACCGCCTCGCCGGGGGCCCGGCATGAATCGGCCACCGGCAGGTCGAGCGCCACCGTGCGTTGCCGTGTCATCCGGTTGGCCCCGGCATAAAGCGAACGGGTGGCCACCGCAGCGGGCTCGCAGAACTCGTAGCGCGGCGTGCCGTGCGACCACGATTCGTGGCCGATCGCGCTCAACACGCCGCGCTCGTCGGCACCCAGACGCAGGCGCTGTCGGGTATTGCCGCGGTGCGTGGTCAGGTCGAACATCTGCTGGCGCGTCAAGGCGGTCTTGACCGGCCGACCGAGTTCACGCGCTGCCAGCGCGCTCAAGATCACGTCGGCAAAAACCGGCAACTT
Source organism: Burkholderiales bacterium (assembly GCA_038221635.1). Taxonomy (GTDB): domain Bacteria; phylum Pseudomonadota; class Gammaproteobacteria; order Burkholderiales; family Burkholderiaceae_C; genus Ideonella_A. The sequence continues at coordinate 4,050 of JBBRID010000174.1, read as the reverse complement.
GCCGCCAAAACCGCCGCCGATGTAGCGACTGACCAGGCGCACCTTGCTTTCGTCCAGCTGCAAGGTGGCGGCCACGCGCTTGTGAGCGCTTTCGACAAACTGCGTTGAACAATGCACCACCAACCGATCGCCTTCCCACCACGCCAGGCTGGCATGCGGCTCCATCTGCGCGTGGATCTGGATCGGGGTGCCGAAGCGCTCGTCCAGTTGCACAGCAGATTTGGCAAAGGCCTTCTCGAAATCTCCGGCCGAACTGTCGGGCGGAAAACCATCGGCCGACTCAGGCTTGAAAGCCTTGTCGAGGTTGTCGTCGAGCAGGTATTCACCGGGCTCGGCTTCGTAGCTGACGCGCACCAGACGCGCGGCAGCCCGCGCCTGTTCGAAACTGGCCGCGACGATGAACGCCACCGGCTCGCCGTGATGATGCACCCGGTCGTCGACCAGACACGGCAACGGACGAGCGAAGCGATCGTCGCCTTCAGTCGTGAAAGTGGCCTGCTCCGGGGTGTTGTGGTGCGTCAGCACCAGCAACACGCCCGGTGCCGCTTCGGCCGCGCTGCCATCGATGCTGCTGATACGCCCGCGCGAGATGGCGGAGCCGAGGACGAAGCCATAGGCCGGCGCGTCGCTTTCGGAAACTTCGTAGGCATAGGGCGCACCGCCCATGACCTTCAACCGACCATCGACCCGATCGGCGGCACGGCCGATGTGTCCGTGCCGGTTGTCGTCGAGTGGGTTCGGCGCTGCCGGTTGGTTCATTTGCATGCTGCTGTCCTCACGCTGAAGTGGCCTCGGTCAACACCCCGGCGAGCACGCGCCGAGTCAGCGGGATCTTGAATTCGTTGTGACCCTGGCCATGCGCACCGTTCAATACCCTGTCGGCAGCGCTTTCGAAAGCCGCCTTGGTGGCTGGAGCGCCGGACAAGCCGGACTCAGCTTCTTCGACTCGCCACGGCTTGTGCGCCAGGCCACCGAAAGCAAAGCGCGCCTGCTTGACCACTCCGCCATCGCTGTCGACGATCGCCGCCACTGATACCAACGCAAACGCATACGACGCACGGTCGCGTACCTTGCGATAAAGCTGGCGTCCGGGCGGCGCCGGCGGCAGTGTGACGCCGGCAATGAATTCGCCGCTTTCGAGGTTGGTGTCGCGCTCTGGCGAGTTGCCTGGCAGGCGATGGAAATCGGCGATCGGGATGACGCGGCCACCGCCGTGCGCCGACACCGTCTCGACCTGAGCATCGAGCACCCGCATCGCCACCGCCATGTCGGACGGGTGGGTGGCGATGCATTCCTCGCTGGTGCCGAGCACCGCGTGGATGCGGTTGAAGCCACCCTGTGCGGCACAGCCGCTGCCGGGCTGGCGCTTGTTGCATGGTTGGGCCGGGTCGTAGAAGTAATAGCAACGCGTGCGCTGCAACAGGTTGCCGCCAGTCGTGGCGCGGTTGCGCAACTGGCCCGATGCGCCGGCCAGCAGGGCACGGCTCAGCACCGGGTAGCGCTGGCGCACCCGCGAGTCGGCAGCCAGGTCGCTGTTGCGCACCATCGCACCGATGCGAAGACTACCGTCGTCGGCGTCCTCGATCTGATCCAGCCCGACCCGGTTGACGTCGACCAGATGCGACGGTGTCTCGATCTGCAGCTTCATCAGGTCGAGCAAGTTGGTGCCACCGGCAATGAAGCGCGCGCCGGGTGTCGCGGCCACTGCCTTGGCGGCAGCTTGCGGGCTGTCGACGCGTTCGTAGGTGAATGCTTTCATCGCTTGGCCCCCGCCACTTCGGTGATCGCGTCGACGATGTTCGGGTACGCGCTGCAGCGGCACAGGTTGCCACTCATGCGCTCGCGTATCTCCGCGCCAGTCAAGGGCGTGTCCGCCGCTTCGAGATCGTCGGTGACGTGGCTCGGCATGCCAGCCCGAACTTCGGCCAGCATGCCGACGGCCGAGCAGATCTGGCCCGGTGTGCAGTAGCCGCACTGGAAGCCGTCGTGACTCAGAAATGCCTGCTGCATCGGGTGCAGCTTGATCGGGGAGGTGGGCGTGGTCGACGCGAGCGCAGGCAAACCCTCGATGGTGACGACGTCGTCGCCCTCGGCCGTCAACGCCAGCATCAGACATGAATTGACGCGACGACCAGCGACCAGCACGGTACAGGCGCCACATTGACCATGGTCGCAGCCTTTCTTGGTACCGGTCAGCGACAAGTTTTCGCGCAGTGCATCCAGCAGCGTCTTCCGGGGGTCAACTTCGAGTTGGTGGGTCAGGCCATTGACCTTCAACTTGCAGGCCATCGTCATGGCCGCATCATTCATATCGACTTCGGCGAGGGCGTTGCGTTTCATCAGCTTCTCCTGAATCGACCAGTCTACGCAGCACCGATTGCCACAGCCTGCCGATTTGACGGCAGATGATGTGCGGCTTCTCCTACGCCTCTGCGCGTCCCATCGCTTGCAATCCCGCCTGAAGGCGATCCCACAAAATTCGAGAGCCCGCAGGCAGGGCTTCCCCTCACCACCTGCGCGCGCGTGGCGCTTAGCATGGCCCACCCAGTCCCTGGAGTCGCCATGAAACAGCTGTCCGGTCTGGACGCGAGCTTCTTGTTCCTCGAAACCGCCGAGATGCCGATGCATGTCGGTGCGCTGCACCTGTTCGAGCTGCCGGCCGACTACCGCGGCAGCTTCGTCGACGACATGCGCGATCACATGGCGGCCCGCCTGCCGCTGGCGCCAGCGTTGCGGCGCAAGCTCGCGAAAATGCCGCTGAACCTGGCGGCGCCGGCGTGGGTCGACGCCGAGCCCGATCTGCAACTTCACATCGCCGGCATCTCGCTGCCTGCGGGCTCCGGCTTGGCCGAGCTTGAAAAACAGGTTGGCAAACTTCACCCGGTGTTGCTCGACCGCAGCCGCCCATTGTGGAAATTTCATGTCTTCGATGGCCTGGCGTCAGGTCCGCATGGGGAGAAGCGTTTCGCGATGTACACGCAGCTGCACCATGCTGCGGTCGATGGGCAGGCCGCTGTGGCCTTGGCTCAGGTCATACTCGATCTGAGCCCGGAACCGCGCGAGATCGTGTTGCGGCCCGGTGGCCGCGAGCGCAAAGGTCACTTGGCGCTGACGGTGATGCTGCGCGGCGCCTTGTCGAATCAGCTCGAGCAGATGGGCAATCTCGTGAAGGCCTTGCCGACGGCGGTCAGCGCGCTCTCGCAGGTCGCTGCGCGCAGCGCGGGCGGTGCGGTGGGCGAGACGGCTGCGTCTTTGTGGGCGCGTGTGAAGGGGCAGGCCGCTGCTGCCACGGGTGCGCCCAAGCGCGTCACCAACCTGGGCCTGGCGCCGCGCACCCGGCTCAATTCGACCGTCTCCAACCGACGTGCCTTTGCCGCGGTCAGCCTGCCACTGGCCGATTTGAACGCCGCGCGGCGGCGCCACCATGCCAGCCTGAACGACGCGGTGATGATGATCTGCAGTGGCGCCTTGCGCCGGCACTTTGCCAAACACGGGCCGCTGCCGCGCAAGTCGCTGGTGGCCGCGGTGCCGATATCGCTGCGCGCGAAAGGTGACACGGCGTCGAACAACCAGGCATCGATGAGCCTGATCAGCCTGGGCACACACATCGCCGATCCGGCGCAGCGGCTGGCCCACGTGATGGCGGCAAGCGCGGCGATGAAGTCGACCATCGGCAGCGTGAAAAGCGTGTTGCCGACCGATTTCCCGTCGATCGGCGTGCCGTGGCTGATGGAGGGGTTGACCGCGATCTACGGCCGCGCCGGGGTGGCGGACCGCATCCCACCAGTGGCCAACCTGGTGATTTCCAACGTGCCGGGGCCGACGATACCGCTGTACATGGCCGGCGCGAAGATGCTGACCAACTACCCGACCTCGATCGTCGTGCACGGCGTTGCGCTGAACATCACGGTGCAGACCTACAACGATTCACTCGACATCGGCATCATCGCCTGTGCGCAGGCCATGGCCGAGGTCGGCGAACTGGCGGCCCATGTCGAATCGGCCTTCGAGGAGTTCAAGGGTCTACCGGCTGCAGTGGTGGTCGACGCG
>JBBRID010000173.1:0-8033 GCA_038221635.1 Burkholderiales bacterium | reverse complement strand
CGGCATCGATCCGGTTCATTTCGGCCTGATCGTCACATTGAACCTCGGCATCGGCCAGCAGACACCGCCGGTGGCTAGCGTGTTGATGGCAGCTTGCTCGATCGCCAAGGCCGACATGTGGAAAGTCACCCAGGTCAATCTGCCATTTATCGGTGTGCTGGTCGCAACGTTGCTGATGGTCACTTACATACCGGCGATTCCGCTGTTTCTGGTCGAGATCTTCTACCGATGAGCGATTCCGTTCGTCTCAATCACGTGTAGCGCGAGGCTGCTCCAATGTTTTCCGACATCCTGATGCAACGCGATGGCGCGGTCGCCACCGTCGTGTTGAACCGCCCCGACAAACTCAACGCACTGACCAAGCCGATGTGGCAACGCTTGGGCAGCGCGATGCGCGAGCTCTCGGCTGACGACGATGTGCGTTGCATCGTGCTGCGTGGCGCGGGCGGCAAGGCCTTTGCGCCGGGCAACGACATTGCCGAGTTCGAGACCGAGCGCTCGAATTTCGAGCAGGGCAAGGCCTATGGTGTGATCCTGCACGCCGCGCTCGGCGCGATTGCCGACTGCCGGCATCCGACGGTCGCGCTGATCGAAGGCATTTGCGTCGGCGGCGGGCTCGAGATCGCCGCCTTGTGCGACATGCGGATCTGCGGCGAATCCAGCCGCTTTGGCGTGCCGATCAACAAGCTCGGCCTGGTGATGGCGCATGCCGAACTGGCCGCGCTGGTGCAGCTGGCGGGCCGTGCGACTGCGCTGGAGATGCTGCTCGAAGGCCGTGTCTTCGGCGCCGCGGAAGCCTTGCAGAAGCGGCTGGTGAATCGGGTGGTTGCCGATGCGCAGGTCGAGCGCGAAGCCTACGCGACAGCTGCCCGTATCGCCGCCGGAGCGCCGATGGTCGCGCGCTGGCATAAACAGTTCATGCGTGAACTCGATGCCGTCGTGCCACTGTCGCAGACGCAGCGCGATCAGGGTTTCGCTTGTTATGACAGCGAGGATTTCCGCATTGGCTATCGCGCCTTTCTCGCCAAGCAGACACCCGAATTCGTCGGGCGCTGACGATGACGCGCTCAGCATCCAAAGTGCCGGCTGCCACCGGCCCCCTCGCCGGACTGAAGGTGCTTGAGCTGGCCCAGATCATGGCCGGCCCGACCTGCGGCTCGTTGCTGGCCGACCTGGGCGCGAACGTGATCAAGGTCGAAAAATGCCCGGGCGGTGATGACACGCGGCGCTACGCCGAGCCCCAGATCAATGGCGAGTCGGCCGCGTTCATGATGATGAACCGCAACAAGCGGTCGATCGCGATCGACTTGAAGAAGGACGGCGGGCAGAACGTGCTGCGCCGCCTCGCCGCCAGCGCCGACGTGCTGACCGAGAACTATCGACGCGGTGCGCTGGACCGGCTCGGTCTCGGATTCGACGCGCTGCATGCGCTCAATCCGGCACTGATCTACTGCTCGATCTCCGGCTACGGCCGCAGCGGCCCTGCGGCCGACAAAGGGGGCTTCGATCTGATCGCACAAGGCGTCAGTGGCCTGATGAGCATCACCGGCGAGCCGGACAGGCCGCCGGTGAAAGTGGGCAGCCCGGTCACTGATCTGAATGCCGGCATCCTGGCCGCGCTGGGCATCGTGGCGGCCTATGTGCACCGCCTCAAGACCGGCCAGGGCCAGTTCGTCGACACCTCGCTGATGGAGGCCGGCATCCACCAGACTCCATGGCAGGCTGCGATTTTCTTCGCCACCGGCGTGTCGCCGGGACCGGGCGGCTCGGCGCACGTACTGGCTGCACCGTATCAGGCCTTTCCGACCAGCGACGGCTGGATCAACATCGGCGGCGCCAACCAGGCCAATTGGGAGCGCATAGCAAAGATGGTCGGCGCGCCCGAGTTGATCGCCGACTCGCGCTTCGTCGACAACAGCGCCCGAATGGCCAACCGCGACCAGCTGACGACCCTGCTCGGTGACCACCTGCGCACCCGCACTACCCGCGACTGGCTCACCGACCTCGACGCCGCCGGCGTGCCCGCCGGCCCGATCCAGTCAATCGGCGAGATGGCTGCCGACCCACAAACGCTGGCCCGCGAGATGGTTGTGGACCTCGAGCATCCGGTGGCTGGTGCGACCAAGGCGTTGGGGGTGCCGATCAAGCTGAGTGCCACCCCCGGCAACATCCGACGGCCGGCGCCGACTTATGGGCAACACACCGAAGAGGTGCTGCGGGAGCACGGGTTCGGACCGTCTGAGATCGAGGGCTTGTTTGCGTCGGGGGCGATTGCCGCGGCGGGTCGGTGAGAGGAATGAGGTAGCGCGCCGACGAACGGCCCGGTTGCCGCGTGATGTCGAAACCGCGCGTGCTTGATCGTCGTGGGGATGTGCCTGCCGCGAAAGAGCGGCACCTCCTTTGTGTACATCACACCAAATTCTTTTGAGCCCCCCATGCCCAAGCAAATCTTCATCAATCTGCCGCAGGATTACGGCTTCATGTACGGTCGCAGCTTCGAAGACCTGGACGGCCACATCTGGGAGACCTTTTTCATGGACATGTCTCAAATGCCCGCGCAATGATTGACCCGAGATTGCCCAGAGGTTGCCACGAGGAGTTAGTTAAATGAGCAAGAACACGATCTGTCTTTGGTACGAACACGATGCCGAAGAAGCCGCCCGCTTCTACGCGTAAACCTTCCCGAACAGCAGCGTCGGTGCCGTCCATCGCGCGCCGGCCGACTATCCCGACGGCAAGGCGGGAGACGCCCTGACGGTCGAATTCACCATCGCGGGCATTCCGTGCATCGGCCTGAATGGCGGGCCGCGGTTCAAGCACAGCGAAGCCTTTTCGTTCCAGATCGCAACCGACGACCAGGCAGAGACCGATCGATACTGGAACGCGATCGTGGCCAACGGCGGCGATGAAAGCCACTGTGGCTGGTGTCGAGACAAATGGGGCATCAGCTGGCAGATCACTCCGCGCGCGCTGACCGATGCGATGGCCAAAGGCGGTGACGTGACCAAGCGCCCAGCTTCTTGCGCCCGAACCCGAACCCGGACCCGATCGAGCACTGGTTCCAAGGCAAGCTCAAGATCTGAGGCGGTAGAACACAAGCTTTGCAAAGCCGAGGCCAATGCTGATAGGGCTAGCTGCCTTGCTTCGAGCGAATGGATGTCTGCAATTCGGCGGTGAACCAGTAGCGGTAGTTCTGCTGTTTCGGTGCGGCAGCGAAAGACTGAAGTCAACCCAAAGCTGAAGTAGCGAGGCCGTCCGCACCGCCTTCGATCTATACCCCTGCTTCGATCGACTTTGGCCAGCTCGCCACCCTGCGCCGAGTCAGCCCGTCGTCTCGAAGCCGGTAGACCGCCACGCGGCCATTGGCGGTCGCCTGCCTCGCGTACCGCCGCCCCGCGTCGGTCGCCGTCTCGCTATCGCTGTCGGTCGGCTGACCGGGATCACCAGATCGGCTGTACGCTGCAATTGCAATCTCCAGAAGTTCTCTAGGAGCCTGTCGGGCTTGGGAGCGTCGGCTGCGAATCGTGGCGAACGATTGCGCGGTGATCTACCTGCGATGGCGATCGAGATGTCAACCCTGGCGAAAGCGTGTAGTTCATGGTTCCGCTCCGGATTTCGCTGCCGTCGCGCTGTCAATTGCTTCGGCAGAACCCGAGAAGGCGTAACCGCCCATTTGCCTCTTGGCGCGATACATGGCAACGTCGGCGTGGGCAATCAGGTCGGCACCGGTCGCGGCATGGTCAGGAAACAGCGCGATGCCAATGCTCGGGGTAATGACAAGATCGCTGCCATCGATCGTGATCGGGACAGCGATGTTCGCGTGGATATGATTGGCGATGCGTTCGACATTTTCCGCACCCTGGGGATTGACCAGGAGGTAGAGAAACTCGTCGCCGCCGTTGCGGCAGACCGTGTCTTCATCGCGGGCATGCCGCAGCAAGCGATGCGCGACTTCCTTGAGCACGAGGTCACCTGCCGCATGACCATGGGTGTCATTCACGCTCTTGAAGCGATCCAGATCGAGGAACATAACCGCCAGCGACCACTGATGGCGTTCTGCAAGGGAAATGGCATGGCTTAGCCTGTCGTCGAAAAGGCTTCGGTTCGGCAGTCCGGTGGCAGTGTCATGTAAAGCCCGCTGCCTCGACCGGCTTTCGTCTTCCTTTGCAGTGGCCAGCGATGACTTCGTCCTTGCCAATGCCTGGCGCGCACGGGCCAGCGCAAACTCCACCTTCTTCAAGTCTTCAACGCCTTGGGCCAGGGTATCGGTGACCTCGTGCAGATCGACGGCACATTCCTCGACCGTCGCTTCTATCTCTTCGCTTTCACTCAATGATTCATGCGCGGGCAGAGTGGTGGCACCATCTGCGATCTGCTTCTTGACGGCTTCGTTCTTCGATGCCAGGTCGTCAGCGCACTCTTCCACCTTGTCACGGACTTCATGGCTTTGTTCCAAGGCCAACGCCAGTGCCGCAGGTACATCGGCGGAACGCGTTTTGGCTAAGTGTTCTGATGGCATGGCTTGGCGGTCCGTTATCTTCTGAGCTCACTGGCGCCCATTTTTGTTACACCAATGTAGGGAGAAAACGGCGTCCAGAACAGCAGCGCTTTTCCTGAGATCTCGTCAGCCGAGCGGCGCTTCGTGTCAAAGGATTTACCTACAGACCAGACACCGATCCTCAGTCGGAAAACCGCGTCGGACAATCAGCAGAAGCTGGCCAAAAAAGTGGCTTATCGCCATGCTGCTGCTTGGCTCTCGGCTGGATGGCCCTGGCGCTCGCTGTGAAAATTCGAGCATCGGTAGGAGAACCATTCATGAAGCGAACATCCGGGTGCGCGAGACTTCCCAGTTCTCTGTCCACTGCGCCAATCGTTCTGGCGTCATTGGCCTTCCGATGAAGTAGCCTTGAGCGACATCGCAGCCGGCTTCCACCAGAAACTCGAAATCCGCTTCCGACTCGACTCCTTCGGCGACCGACACCATGCCGAGCTTCTTTGCGATTCCGATGCTTCCTTCGAGCATCGGCCGAATGATCTGGTTCGTGCGCGCGCCATGAACGAAGCCGCGATCGATCTTCAGCTCGGTGAACGGCACGTCTCGCAATTGCGCGAGCGACGAGTGGCCGGTCCCGAAGTCATCGATCGACAGGTTGAAGCGCTGCAGGCGCAGTCGAACGAGACTTTCCAGTGGCGTAGGAGAAAGTGACATCGCCTGACTCTCGGTAATTTCGAGCGTCACATCCTGCGGCGAGACACCCGCCGCCCGGGCGATTGCGCCGACACCGGGTGCGAAGCCCGGTGCGCGAAGATTGTCCATCGAGACGTTCACCGCGACCTGCAAACGCAGCCCGTCTGCATTCCATCGGGCCAGTTGCCGTGTTGCGTTGCACAGCACCCATTGCGTCAGGTCGTCGATCCTCTCGAGTTCTTCGCACAGGTGGATGAACTGGTCCGGATAGACCAGCCCATGGCAAGGGTGCTCCCATCGAACCAGGGCTTCGAGGCCGATGAGCGCGCCGCTGCACAGGCTGACCTTCGGCTGGTAGTGCAACACCCACTGGTGTGCATCGGCGGCATCGTGGATTTCTGCCTCGGTGACCAGAGGTCCAGGGCGCGAAACCGCGACATCGTTACGGGCTGGGACCCAGCTGTTCAGCAGCGCGCCCAGCGAGTCGGGGCGAGCCGGTTTCTCCAAGGCGCCGAGGATCGTGAGGCTGCCGCCCCTCAACAGCCTTTGCACTGTGTGCATGATGCGCACTCCCTCGCCGCTCAGCAGGATCACTCCGCCCGCGAATCGTCCCCTGTTCAGTTCCTGCAGGAATGCAATACCGTCCATGCCGGGCATGTTCAGGTCGCACAGGACGATGTCGGCTTCGAGCGATCCCCCATTCAAGCCGTCGAGCGCGTATTGGCCCCCGGCAGCCGTGGCAACGCTGGTGTATCCCATGTCGAGCAGCATCTGCGACTGCAGATCCAACATGAATGAGTCATCGTCCACCAGCAGGATGGCGGGTCGCGCCAGCGGCCGTGTGATTGCGGCAGTCATGGGCGGCGCGCGTCCAGGAACTGATACACCTCGTCCAGCGCGAATTCGAATTGCGAAACCACCGCCTCGAAGCCTGCCTGGTTGCCAAGGTTGGGCAACGCTTCGAGGTGCTCGCAGGTCTGTTCCAGTCGAGGCGCTCCGATCGATCGAGCCCCAGACTTGAGGGAATGGGCGGCGTCTGCCACGGCTTTGGCGTTGCCATCAGCCATCCCGTCACGGATCGCGACCCGAGCCCGCGCAGCGCTCCTTCGAAACGATTCGAGCAGGGTGGCGACCACTTTCGAGTTGGTCCCGACCAGGCTGAAAAGCGTGGCCAGATCGACCGCCGGCACGACTTTCGAAAGCGCCGCCTCGTCAGTCGTGGAGGAATCGCGGCGACGCTCGGGCCGTTGATGCCTCAGCGGCGGGGGCTGCGCATCGGGCGGCATCCACTTCACCAGCATCGCGTGCAGAGCGCTGAGTTGCAGGGGCTTGGTCATGTAGTCGTCCATTCCGAACTCCTTGCAGCGCCGCGCCTCTCCTTTCACCGCGTTGGCGGTAAGAGCGACGATAGGCATCCGCTTGCCCGCTCGTTCGCTTTTCCGAATCGCCGCCGCAAGCTCGTATCCGTCCAGCAGGGGCATGTGCAAATCGGTGAGCAGCAGCAAATACTCGCCGCGCTGCGCCATTTCGCTGGCCCGGCGCCCGTCGGGCGCAATGTGAACGTCGTATCCCAACAGGGCAAGCTGCCTTTGGATCACCCTCTGGTTGATCTCGTTGTCCTCGGCCACCAGAATCTGGCGGACGCCCTGTGGTCTGCCGACATCGTCCAGCGGCATCGGCATGGTGTCCGAGAATCCGAATTCCGGCTCCAGGAGTTCCGGCGTGTCGGCGGGCGGGGCGGGTTCGTCATGGTTCGCGCCGGCATCTATGCATTGGAAAGGCAAGCGCACGACGAAGCGCGAGCCTTCGCACAACGCGCTGGTCACCGATATGGAGCCACCCATCAGCTCGACCAGGCGGCTCGAGATGCTCAAACCCAGACCGGTACCGCCGAACCGTTTGGTCGTGCTGTCGTCCGCCTGGGTGAAAGGCGTGAAAAGGCGTCCGAGCGTCGCCTCGTCCATGCCGATGCCGTTGTCCATGACCTCGAAGTCGACCGTGCACTTTCCGTCGGCATTCTCCAGCAGCGCCACCCGCACCCCGACCTTTCCTTGACGGCCCTCCGAGCTGCTGAACTTGATCGCGTTTCCCGCCAGATTGAGAAGCACCTGCCGCAGGCGTTGCGCATCGCCCAGGACGCGTGCAGGAATTGCAGGATCGAAGTGCCTGGTCAACGTCACCTGCTTGCTCGAGGCCAGGTGATCGAGCGTCGCGTGAACGCGTTCGACGACGCTGCGAATCGAAAAATTGTCGTGATCGATCTGGAACCGCCCGGCCTCGATCTTCGAAAAGTCGAGCACGTCATCGACGATCTGCAAAAGCGCGTAGGCCGACTCCCGCACGGTCGTGACGATGTCCACCTGAGACCTTCTCAGGTTGGTCTGCTCGAGCACGTCGATCATCCCGATGACGCCGTTCATGGGAGTTCTGATCTCATGGCTCATGGTCGCAAGGAATGCAGACTTGGCGCGGTTCGCCTGCTCTGCGTCCTCCCGCGCCAGGGTGAGTTCCGCTGTCCGCGTCGCGACACGTGTTTCCAGATCGGAGTTCAATTCTCTGAGTGCGTCCTGATCCTTGCGCTGCTGCGTCACGTCTCGAAGACTGATCGACAAGCCGCTTTCGGATGGATAGCAGCTCACACCGAGCCAGACGTTCCAGGGGGCGTAGAAGGCTTCGAACCGGGTTGCGACGGTCGACGTCATGGCGTGGCGGTAGCCTCGCTCCAACTCAGTACCGACCGCCTCCGGAAACACGTCCCAGATGTTCCGTCCAATCAGGTCGTTGCGGCTGTGACCAAGAATCCGCACTGCTTCGTCGTTGACGAAGCAGTAGCCCCATTGCCGGT
>JBBRID010000172.1:0-8036 GCA_038221635.1 Burkholderiales bacterium | reverse complement strand
GTGTCGCGGCCGAAGACCTGCACAAGACCGACTCGCGGGCCGCCGCTGTGACCAGGCCGGTCGCCGGTCTGATGCTCAGGGCGATCGATGGCCATGGCGACGTGGTCGTTCATTCGATCGAGGCGCTGACCCATCCGCGCGAGGCGCTGCTCACATCGGTCGACATCGTCCGTGGCGGATTGCAGATCGCCAGCGATCTGGCTGCGCTGGCGCTGATGTCGGACGACTCACCGACGCTGTTGAAAGGTCGGCCCGAGGGACGCAAACGGGTTGCCTGGAGCGAGCCGATATCGCTCGACACGGTCAAGGCGATCGGTCACGCGCTGGGCTGCACCGTCAACGACGTACTTCTGGCTTGCGTTGCCGGTGCGATCGGCGGGTCGCTGCGCGATCGCGGCGACGAACCGGCGGGCAAGGAGATCCGCGCGATGGTGCCGGTCAACCTGCGGCCGCTGGACCAGGCCTGGCAGCTCGGCAACCGCTTCGGCCTGGCCCCGCTGATGCTGCCGATCGGCATTGCCAATCCGGTCGCCCGGGTCTATGCAGTGCGCCAGCGCATGGACCAGCTCAAAGGCAGCTACCAGCCCTTGCTGGCCTTCGCGGTGTTGGCGCTCAGCGGACTGTTGATCAAGCCGGCGCAGGACAGGATCCTGGGGCTGTTCGCGAAAAAAGCAACTGCGGTGATGACCAATGTCCCGGGGCCGACACAGCTGTTGAAGATTTGCGGCAGCACGCTGCGTCAGGCGATGTTCTGGGTGCCGACCTCGGGCGAGATCGGCATCGGTGTCTCTATCCTGAGCTACGGCGGTGGCGTTCAGTTCGGCCTGATCAGCGATCGCCGGCTGTGCCCCGACCCGCAGGACATCATCGATCGCTTCGAACCCGAGTTCGACAAGCTGCTGACGCTGGTGATGATGCTGCCGTGGGCGGTCGAAGCGAACGCCGCCACAAGTTTTTGAACTGCTCAAGGAGAGACCGCAATGACCTTCAGCGTCGATATCGACCTGGGCTACGAGTTTGCCGTCAAGGCGCCGTTCAAGAAAGTGTTCGACCTGCTGTCCGACGTCCCGAAGTCGGTCAGCCACTTTCCGAAGGTCGCCCGGCTCGTCGACCTCGGCGGCGGCATCTACCGCTGGGAGATGGAGAAGATCGGCCCCCCGCCGTCCAACGTGCAGACCGTGTACGCATCGAAGTATGTGTCCAATCGCAGCAAGGGAACGGTCGTCTGGACGCCGGTCAAGGGTGAGGGCAACGCGCTCGTAGGCGGCAGCTGGACGATCCGCGACAACAAGACGAGCACGGCGCTCGTCTTCAAGGTCCAGGGCAGCATCGAGATCTCGGCCCCGGCACTGATGAAGATGGTCATTGCGCCAGTCGTTCGCCACGAGTTCGAGGGGCTCGTTGAGCAATATATTGGCAACCTGATCAAGCGTTTCGGTGGGGAGGTTCAGGGCGGTTCAGGGCAACGCTGAATCGGCTCAGCCTGCAAGTCTGGCCAGCCATCGGAGCACGGCATCTTCGGCGCCGCCAGGGTCAGCGGCATCGACGGCGATCGCCGCTGCGAGTTCTTCTGAATCGAGGGGCTCCTCGACCACGCGCAACCAAGCGAGCACCGCCATGTCGGCCTCGGATGGATCGTTCGCAAGGGCAGCGCGTTGCCGGATGCGATCTTCCAGAACCGCCTGAGTCGCACGGCAATCGAACCTGCCGAAGCGCACCCCGAACGACGACGCCAGTGCGCCAAACTGCACGCGCTCGGCCCGGCGCAGAAAGGCCGCATCGACGACCACCGGCCAGCCCGATCGCAGCACCACGCCCGCAAGCTCGAGCAGGCGCTGATAGATCTGCCGGTTCACCGCCTCGGTATAGATATCGCCGACACCCTTCGATGACTCGAGTGCAGTGAGCGCAAACAAGCGTTTGCGCTCGACATCCGAGCGCAACCGAACTGCCCCGGCCCGCATCACCAGGCTCAAAGCAACATGACTCTTGCCCGACGCGGGCAGGCCGTGGGTGATGGCCAGCCAGGGCGAGGCAGCGAATGCCAATCGGGCAGCCAGCGTCCGGTAGACCAGGGCGTCGCACTCACCTGGCGCCGCAGCGGCCAGGTCATCGGACAGATCCTTGATCTGAGCGCGGACCAGCGCCCGGCGAACCAGGTAGAAGCGCAGCGCCGGCATTCCAGCGTAATCACCACTGGCCTCGAGGTAGACGTCGAGAAAACGCCAGGCGAACGTGTCGGCGCCATGGGCGAGCAGATCCATCACGAGGAAGGCGATGTCCTCGATCACGTCGATGCAGCGAAGTTGGGCATCGAAATCAATGGCATCGAAGGCCGTCGATTCTTCGCCCTGCTCCTGCAGCAGATTCGCCAGGTGCAAATCACCATGACCTTCGCGAATTCGTCCGTGGCGCCGGCGCTCGTCCCAGAACGGGGCCAGCACCGTCAATTGGTCACGCAGCCAATCGCGCAGACGCGGCCAGTCGAACCCGGACTCGCCGCCACCGGCACGGCGCAGGTGCGCATCGTGTGCTTCGATCAGCCGCTGCGTGACAACTTGCTGCACCGGCGCACTGCCGAATCGGCTCGCGGCCGGCATCACCTGCGCATCGCGGTGGAAATCGGCCAGCCGCCTGGCCATCGCTTCGACCTGGGCGATTTCGAGCCCACCGACGGCCAGCCGCTCGCTCCACAGGCTGCCATCGGCAAACCGCCGCATCCGCACCGCATGGTCGACGACCGGCGCGCTGCCCCCGAAGTCGGCGCCGTCGTCACCCTCGCGAACTTCGACGACCTCGCGATAGATGGTCGGCGCCAGGCGCTGATTGAGGCTCAATTCCTGCAGACAACTTTGTTTGCGGGACTGCATGCTTGTGAAATCGACAAACGGCAGTCGCAGCGGCTTCTTCAGTTTGTAGGCGTCATCTGCGCCCAGCAGAATCCATGAAAGGTGGGTCTCGATCAGGCGAACCGGCTTTGCCTGCGCGGCTTGCAGCCTGACCCGCAGCGCGGCCACCCGTTGCCGCGCCGAATCAAGCACCGAAGCGTCGTCGATCATTCAATCGATGCTACGGCAAGGCTGAACAAGCCCACGCCGGCGACCAAGCAGAGAAGCCCGCCGATGATCCTCGTCATCCTCATGCCAAACAGTGAGGACAAACTGTTCTGAATCAAACACCCGACCGTGCCGGCTGCGCACAATGCAAGGTTCTTGGCTCGGCGCAGGCGCTTCATGAAAAAGATCATCGGTGTCAGCCTTGGCTCGAAGCGGCTGGATTTCGAATTTCGCACCACGTTGCTGGGCGAAAAGCTGCATGTGCACCGGCTCGGCGTGGATGGCGACCACGCCGCGGCGGCTCGGCTGTTGCGCCGCTGGGACGGCAAATGCGATGCCATCGGTCTGGGCCTGGTGAAGGACAGCGAGCAGTTTCGCCAAGGCAGTCGCGACAGCGCTGCGGCCACCCGTCTGGTGCAGGCCGTGCGTCACACGCCGGTGAGCAGCGGGGAGCGACTGGCCGACATCTTTCTGGAATGGGCGGTGCGCCACGCGCAAAGCGAGCTGGGCCACTTTTTCGACAACACACGCGTGCTGTTCTTCAGCGGTCTGACCAACCAAAAGCTGGCAATGTCGATGGCCGAGTACACGCCGAACCTGCGTTTTGCCGACCCGCTGCTGCAACTGGGCATACCCAAGCTGCTGACGTCGCTGGATCAGCTCGGCCTGTATGCAGCTGGCGCGCACGCGGTGGCCGACTGGCTGCCGCCGCGCCTGGTGCCCGAGGGCTTGATGAAGCAATGGGCGCGCTACGCGCTGAAGCGCGCGGTGACGCATGCGCACGTGGTGGTGGCGCCAGTGCATGAACTCGACGACATGGGCCTGCAGGAACTGGCCGGCAAGACGGTGGTGACAACCACCGTCAACGAAGAACGGCTCGAGCACTTCCGCGACAAGGGCGTGCATCTGGTGATCGACGGCGCACCGCAGATCGAAGGCCATGCGCTCGACCCGGCGCTGCTCGACGCGATGATCATGGCCGCCACCGGCAAGGCCGGCACGCAACTGCTCGAGGACGACTACCTCGAGGTGCTGGCCGGCGAAGGGCTGATGCCGCGCCTGCTGTACCCCGGTGGCTTCAAGCGCGTGAACCGCTTCGCCTTCGTCATCCACCCGCTATCGCAGGAGTACTTCAAGATCATCAAGCCGGTGGAGGTGCTGTCGCGGGTGTCGCCGCCGCTGATGATGGACACGATTGAGAAGGTCATGGCCTATGCTCCGCCTTTCGTCTATTCGCGCATCGAAGGCATCAAGAGCCCGACCGGCGTCGAGGCCGAAGGCTGGCTGATCAGCGTCGGTGGCACGCCACACGAAATCATGAGCCGCAACCCCGAGTTCACCTACAGCCGGCTGCTGGCCGCGGCCGAGATGGCGCGCAAGCTGGGCGCGCAGATCATGGGCCTGGGCGCCTTCACCAAGGTGGTCGGCGACGCTGGCGTCACGGTGGCGCGGCGCGCGCCTTTGCCCATCACCACGGGCAACAGCTACAGCGCCAGCGGCGCGCTGTGGGCCGCGCACGATGCGGTGTTGCGCATGGGGCTGCTGCCGCGTCCGAAAGGCAGCGCGCGCGTGAAATTCAAGGCCATGGTGGTCGGCGCCACCGGCGCCATCGGCTCGGCCTGCGCCAGAATGCTGGTGCGCGCTGCCGACAGCGTGACGTTGGTGTCGCCGGAGACCGCCAAGCTTTTGGCGCTGCAACGCTCGATCCTGCAGGAGACACCCGACGCCAGGCTGGTGCTGAGTGCACGCGCCGACGAGCACCTGGCGCAGATGGACATGGTGGTGACGGCCACCTCGGGCGCGGGCAAGAAGGTGCTGGACATCATGAAGGCCAAGCCCGGCTGCGTCATCACCGACGTGGCGCGGCCGTTGGACCTGTGCCCCGAGGACGTGGCCAAACGCCCTGACGTGCTGGTCATCGAAAGCGGCGAGATCCGCCTGCCCGGCGAAGTTCGCATGAAAAACATCGGCCTGCCCAAGGGCGTGGTTTATGCATGCCTGGCCGAGACCATCGTGCTGGCGCTGGAAGGACGCTTCGAAAACTACACCATCGGCCGTGCCATCGAGTGGGCCAAGGTGCACGAGATCTACAAGCTCGGGCTGAAGCATGGCATGCAACTGGCGGCGATCTCCGGCGTCAACGGCGTGTTCACCGACGAGGACATTGCGCGCGTGCGCACGCTGGCGCTGGCAGCGCGCAGCAGGCGAGGTGCGCCAGCGAAGCGCGCAGCGGCGGCTGCGGCCAAGACACCACGCAAAAAAGCGGCGCGCAAGAAGGCGGCGCCGCCGGGCTAGCCCCCCAGCCCATGAATTCCAGACTCTTTACCCCGCCTACTCCTTGGACCGCACACGCTTCAGCACCGATGCTGATCGCCCCGCTGGCTGTCAAGGGGTGACCTGGCCAGGCAGAGCGCGTGGGTGGCTCGGTTTTCCACCGGTCTGTTGATGCAGATCAGTTGATCGGGAACAGAGTTTTCTACACTGACA
Organism: Burkholderiales bacterium; assembly: GCA_038221635.1. GTDB lineage: Bacteria > Pseudomonadota > Gammaproteobacteria > Burkholderiales > Burkholderiaceae_C > Ideonella_A. Next base: position 2,493 of record JBBRID010000172.1, on the reverse strand, counting down.
GCTCCACACAGGAACCTGGTTACTGATGAGCCTGTCGACACTGTTGTCCATGCCGGTGCACCGACTCAGCGCACGGCGATCATGCTGGCCATGGTTGCTCGTGAGCCTGGCGGCAACATGGCTGCTGGCGGCCTGCCTGAGCGACGACTCCGAGCGGCGGGCGTTGCTGCCGGACAGCCTCGTGGTGGTGGCGCCGGCCCGCAGCGAACCCGGTGTCGCGGTACAACTGGGCAGTTCCGCTGCTTCCGCCGAAGGCATCCGTTACCAATGGGAATTCGGTGACGGCAGCACCAGCAGCGCCGCATCCCCTGCCCACGTCTACGCCCAGCCAGGGCTTTACCGCCTGTCGCTGGAAATCTCTGACGGTGCAGGTCAGCGCCGCAGCGCCAGGAGCGAGTTGCGCATCGGCAGATTCGCGGCCTTGCAGTCGGCAGCTCGCTGCAGCGGACCGGAGCACACCGGCTGGTGCCAGCAATGGCCGCTGGACAGCGCGCGCGAAATCACACCACTGTTCTACCGCGGTGGCATGCAGGCCTACGGGGCCGGCAGCGACGGCAGAATTTTCTACACCGACAGCCCCAGTGGCGCTTGGCAAGAAGCCAGGCTGGGCAGTGCAGCCCACGCGATCTTGCAGATCGGCTTTGCCGACGCGGACACCGGATGGGCCGTTGGCACCACGGCCTTCCCGGAAACCCTGCCAGGCAGTGAACTGCCCGGGCGCGCCGTGCTGCTGCTCAAGACGATCGACGCCGGCCGGTCCTGGTTCCGCCAGGATCTGTTGAATCAGGCCTCGGGCGCGAAGTGGCCTGTGCCCAGTGCCACCTTGCGGGTTCTCGACCGAAGCCATCTGGTATTGACCGATGACACCAGCCGATCACGCTGGACCAGCAGTGATGGCGGCAACGGCTGGACCGCAACCCAGTGGACCGATGGTTTGATCTATCCGCGCTCTGGCAACTCGGTCTGGTCGCTCGTCCAGAACTCGAACGATCAGACAGGGCTGCTGCGGCGGTCTCGGGACCTAGGCAGCACCTTCGAGCCATCATTGACATTACCGGCCGGCGAGCGCATCAACGCGGTCCGGTTCGCGGACGACCTGCATGGTTGGGTGATGGTCAGCATCCCGAATCCGAACCCCAACTTCGTCAACCCGCTCCGGGAGATGTTCTGGCGCACCGTCGACGGCGGCGCCAGCTGGTTCTTTCTCGAGGGCGACGGCTTGTTGCGCAACGCCAATCATTTCCAGCCGCCCACGGTTGATTTCCTGGACGCCACCCGTGGCGTTGCCAGAAACTCCTATTGCGGCATCCTGAAGGTCTTCTCGTTTCACCGCACGCTCGATGGCGGCCAAAGCTGGCAAGCGATCGCGGCGCCGCCCGGCAGCGTGGCTTTTCAGGATCTGACCGTGCCATCCGCGTCGGTAGCCTGGACGACCGGACGTCAACGCTGCGGAATTCCCGCGCCCAATGCCCCTGCGCCTGTCCTGCGGGGAATCTTTCTGACACGTGACCTCGGGCAAAGCTGGCAATACCTTGAGGTCTCCGACGAGCCGGCTGGCAGCTCGGTCCGCGACGTTCAGGTCGCCGAAGACCAGTCGATCCTGTTGAGTTATTCGGAGCAGACCTATCGCTCTGCAGACGGCGGCACGAGTTGGACGAAGATCTGGCCGGCATCGACCAGCCATTTTCAATCGGTCGATGGCAGATACGCGGTCGCGTTCGCAACACCGTCGGTGGGTATGGCGGTGTCGGCATCGGGGCGGCTGCTGCGCAGCACCGATGGGGGGCGGACCTGGCAAGCTCAGGCGGCGGCAAATCCCGGCAATCAGTTGGTTCCCATGCAGCAGACAGCTGTTGACCTGCGCGGTCGAATCCAGTTGCTCGATGCCGATCGCGCCTGGATAAGCGGTCGCAATGGCATTCACCTGGTCAGCAATGGCGGCGCAGACTGGTTTTCGACGCTGGTGACTCTTGATGGCGCGACCCCGCGTGACTTGGCATTTGCCGACATTCAGCACGGATGGGTGATCAAGTCGAGCGCAGACGACGCGTCCGCAAACCCGGCACGCATCTGGGCAACCATCGACGCAGGCCAGTCCTGGCAGGAACAGGCTCGGCTGGATTTTCAGCCGATGGGGCTGCACTTCGCCAATGCGATGCTTGGCCTCGTGGTCGGTGAAGGCGGCGCCATTCTGCGCACCGCTGACGGGGGTGTCAGCTGGTCAAGACAGGCCTCGGGCACCTCGCAGGACCTGCACCGGGTGCACTTTGTCGGTGTCACCACCGCATGGGCTGTGGGCGCTCCGGGGGCAGGCGTACGCGTCAGCCGTGATGCAGGCCTGAGCTGGCAGCCCGTCATGCTCGGCTCCCCTCATGCCTGGAACGGCCTGTATTTCGTCGACCCGCTGCGCGGCTGGATCGTCGGCGATTTCGGCAGCATCGCATCGACTCGCGACGGTGGGCGCAGCTGGCAGCTGCAGGATTCCGGCACCAG
>JBBRID010000171.1:0-8039 GCA_038221635.1 Burkholderiales bacterium | reverse complement strand
TACAGACCCGAAGAGCCGGTCATCATGGCGCACTCGCCCGACGGAAAGGTCACGTCGGCCTTGTTGTCGCGGCCCTTGTAGACAAACAGGCCTTGCTGCGACATGTTGGCCAGATTCTCGAAATGGCGAACGTGCAGCGGCGAGTTGAAGGCCAGGCGCGCATCGGTGCCGCCGAAGCCATTGTTCTTGGTTGCGAACAACACGTTGTGCCAGGTCGAGAAGCTCTCGAGCTGGGTCCAACTGATCCAGCTCGTCGTGAACGGGCACTTGTGGCCGTTGGCCTTCAGCTTGGCCGCTGCCAGCACGACTTCCGGCCAGGTCGTCGGTGCCTTTTCCGGGTCGAGGCCGGCGGCCTTGAAGGCATCCTTGTTGTAGTAGAAGATGGTCGTCGAGCTGTTGAACGGCAGGCTCAGCATCTGGCCGTTCGGCGCCGTGTAATAGCCGGCAACGGCCGGGATGTAGGCCTTGGGATCGAACTTTGCGCCGCCCATCGTCATCACTTCGCCAACCGGCTTGATTGCACCCTTGGCGGACATCATCGTCGCGGTGCCCACCTCGTAGACCTGCAGGATATCGGGCGAGTTGCCAGCGCGATAGGCGGCCATCGCGGCGGTGAAGGCTTCGCTGTAGCTGCCCTTGTAGGTGGGAACGACCACGTATTGCTTCTGGCTGGCGTTGAATTCCCTGGCCTGGTCACCAACCCATTCGCCGAGCGGGCCGCTCATCGCGTGCCACCACTGGATTTCGGTCTGGGCTTGGGCCGGCGCGGCGAACCCCGCGACCAGGGTCATGGCAACAGGTAGGTGAGCGAGTCGTTTCAATGTCATGATGTCTCCGGATTGGTCGCCTGCCGGCGGGATTTTTGCAAATGACGCGGCGGCGAGCTTAATGGCAAATTGTGAAGGTTTGTTTATGGCCCGAATGGCGCATCCTGAGCCATCGGGATATGCCCGCGCCTCGACAACCGTTCCCGGCCGCGTTCTTCGTGGTAATGACCATCGGGTCGTCGGGCGTCCGACCGGAGCCCGGCCTCGGGCATTCGGGGTTTCCCTAATCCGCCTTCAGCCGCTGCGGTAACATTCAAGGCCCAGTCATCTCGGGGCTTCGAGATGCCGCCCAGCTTCGTGGGCCAGCGACGAACCTCCGCTGCGTCCTTTGTTCGTAGATGCGCGGGGCGTACAGCGACAGCCTGCCAATGAACGCACCCAATTCTCTCAGCCAGTTTGCCTCTCTTGCCGCCGGCAACCAAGCCGACCGGGTCCCTTCGCGACTGCGCGAGATTCCGTACAACTACACCTCGTTCTCGGATCGAGAAATCGTCATCCGGCTGCTCGGCGCGCGCGCCTGGGATGTGCTGAATCGCTTGCGCGAGGAGCGTCAGACCGGCCGATCCGCCCGCATGTTGTACGAGGTGCTTGGCGACATCTGGGTCGTCCAGCGCAATCCCTACCTGCAGGACGACCTGCTCGACAACCCCAAGCGCCGCGGCCAGCTGATCGAGGCCTTGAAGCATCGACTCGGCGAAATCGGCAAGCGACGGCGGCCAGACGATGATGCGACGCGTGACGCGTTCGTTGGCGAACTGTTGGAAAGCGCCAACGCCGCGGTCCAGAAATTCGCCGACCGGTTCGAGGAAACGGCGTCATTGCGCCGCCGTGCCGTGCGTGTGCTGGGCCGGATCACGGCCAAGGACAACGTCAAGTTCGACGGATTGTCGCGGGTGTCGCACGTGACGGACGCGACCGACTGGCGCGTTGAATATCCGTTTGTGGTGTTGATGCCCGACAGCGAGGCCGAGATGGCCGGGATGGTGAAGGCCTGCATCGAACTCGGCCTGACCATCATTCCCCGCGGCGGTGGCACGGGCTACACCGGCGGCGCCATTCCTCTCACCTGGAGCAGCGCGGTCATCAATACCGAAAAGCTCGAGGCGATGAGTGAACTGGAGTGGCGCAAGCTGCCCGGCCTGCAGCAGGAAGTGGCGACGATCTGGACCGAGGCCGGTGTCGTCACGCAGCGTGTTGCCGACGCGGCCGACCGCGCCGGACATGTCTTCGCGGTCGATCCGACCTCGGCCGAAGCTTCGTGCATCGGTGGCAACGTCGCGATGAACGCCGGTGGCAAGAAGGCGGTATTGTGGGGAACCGCGCTCGACAACCTGGCGTCGTGGCGCATGGTGACGCCGCAGGCCAAATGGCTGGAGGTGGTGCGCATCAATCACAACCTGGGCAAGATTCACGATGTCGAGACCGCCAGTTTCGAGCTGAACTACTACGACGCTTCGGGCAAGATCCTCGAGCGCACCGAACGGCTCGACATCCCGGGCGGAAAATTCCGCAAGGAAGGCCTCGGCAAGGATGTCACCGACAAGTTTCTCGCCGGACTGCCCGGCGTGCAGAAGGAAGGCTGCGACGGGCTGATCACCAGCGCGCGCTGGATTGTCCACAAGATGCCGGTGCATACCCGCACCGTATGCCTGGAGTTTTTCGGTAACGCCAAGGATGCGGTGCCGAGCATCGTCGACATCAAGGACTACATGTTCGGCCTGGTCAAGGTCGGTGGTCTTCAGATGGACGATGGCAGGCGCGAGCAGGTGCTGCTGGCAGGCCTGGAGCACCTTGATGATCGCTATCTGAAGGCGGTCGGTTACGCCACCAAGAGCAAGCGCGGTGGCTTGCCGAAGATGGTGCTGGTTGGCGACATTGCCGGCGATGATCCGGATGCCGTGGCCCGCGTCACCAGCGAAGTCGTGCGCCTTGCCAATGGGCGGGCGGGCGAGGGATTCATCGCCGTCAGTGCCGACGCGCGCAAGAAATTCTGGCTCGACCGCAAACGCACCGCCGCGATCAGCCGCCACACCAACGCCTTCAAGGTCAACGAGGACGTGGTGATTCCGCTGCCGCGGATGGGTGAATACACGAACGGCATCGAGCGCCTGAACATCGAGCTGAGCCTGCGCAACAAGCTGGCCTTGATCGATGCATTGACCGATTTTTTCATCGCCGGGCGCCTGCCGCTTGGCAAGGGTGACGACGCCGGCGAGATCGCCAGCGCCGAATTGCTCGAAGACCGGGTGCAGCAGGCACTGCAGTTGTTGCGCAGCGTGCGCGATCAGTGGCAACACTGGCGCGATCACCTCGACGTCGCACCGCCGCCCGATAGCGAAGGCGAAGCCGACCGGCGCAGCTATTTCGAGCAGCTGCAGGATCACAGCCTGCGCGCATCGTGGAAGACCCAGCTGTGCGCTCCGCTGCAACAGATCTTTGCCGGCAAGGCCTTGCGGCCGATCGTCGACGCCTGCATCGCGATTCACCAGCGGGTCTTGAAGGGCAGGGTCTGGATCGCGCTGCACATGCACGCCGGTGACGGCAATGTGCACACCAACATCCCGGTCAACAGTGACAACTACGAGATGCTGCAGACCGCGCATGAAGCGGTCGGGCGAATAATGAAGTTGGCACGCAGCCTCGACGGCGTGATTTCTGGCGAACACGGCATCGGTATTACCAAGCTCGAGTTTGTCAGTGACGACGAACTGGTCGACTTCACCGCGTACAAGCAGCGCGTCGATCCCGAAGGCCGTTTCAACAAGGGCAAATTGCTGCGAGATTCAGGCGCCGGCGGCCTTAAATCAGACCTGACCAACGCCTACACGCCGAGCTTCGGCCTGATGGGGCATGAGTCGCTGATCATGCAGCAAAGCGACATCGGCGCGATCGCCGACAGCGTCAAGGATTGTCTGCGCTGCGGCAAATGCAAACCGGTGTGCGCCACCCACGTGCCGCGCGCCAACCTGTTGTACAGCCCGCGCAACAAGATCCTCGCGACCTCGCTGCTGGTCGAGGCCTTCTTGTACGAGGAACAGACCCGGCGTGGCGTCTCGATCAAGCATTGGCACGAATTCGAGGATGTTGCCGACCACTGCACGGTCTGCCACAAATGCCTGAGCCCGTGTCCGGTCGACATCGATTTCGGCGACGTGACGATGAACATGCGCAACCTGTTGCGCAAGATGGGCCAGAAGACCTTCAGGCCTGGCAACGCGGCAGCGATGCTGATGCTGAACGCGACCAACCCGCAAACCATCAAGATGCTGCGGATCGGCATGGTCGACATCGGCTTCAAGCTGCAACGTTATGCCAACAAGTTGCTGCGCCTGCCAGCCAAGGCGCAAACCGCGGCGCCACCGTCGACGCTGGGTGCGGCGCCGATCAAGGAACAGGTAATTCACTTCATCAACAAGAAGCTGCCGGGTGGGCTGCCGAAGAAGACGGCACGCGCGCTGCTGGATATCGAAGACAAGAACTACGTCCCGATCATTCGCGACCCGAAGGCCACCAGCAGTGACAGCGAGGCTGTGTTCTATTTCCCTGGATGTGGCTCCGAGCGGCTGTTCTCGCAAGTCGGCCTGGCGACCCAGGCGATGTTGTGGCATGCCGGCGTGCAGACGGTGTTGCCGCCGGGTTACCTGTGCTGCGGCTATCCGCAGCGCGGCAGTGGGCAGTTCGACAAGGCGGAGAAGATCATCACCGACAACCGGGTGTTGTTCCACCGGGTTGCCAACACGCTCAACTATCTCGACATCAAGACGGTAGTCGTCAGCTGTGGTACCTGCTACGACCAGCTTCAGGGTTACCAGTTCGACAAGATATTTCCAGGTTCGCGCATCATCGACATCCACGAGTTTCTGCTCGAGAAGGGAATCCGGCTCGATGCTTCTCAGGGCGCGGGATACCTGTACCACGATCCCTGCCACACGCCGATGAAACTGCAGGAACCGATGAAGACCGTCAAGGCGCTGGTTGGCAACAACGTGGTCGAAAGCAAGCGCTGCTGCGGCGAATCGGGCACTCTGGGGGTGACTCGGCCAGACATCTCGACGCAGGTTCGTTTCCGCAAGGAAGAACAGTTGCGCCAGGATGAAGTGACCCTGCGCAGCCTCGACGGTGTTGCCGATTCTGGCAAGTTGAAGATTCTCACGTCTTGCCCCAGTTGTCTGCAGGGCTTGAGCCGCTACGGCAACGATCTGGAGAATGGGCTGCTCGAGGCCGATTACATCGTCGTCGAAATGGCCAACAAGATCCTCGGCGAGAACTGGATGCCCGACTATGTGGCGCGCGCCAACAGCGGCGGCATCGAGCGGGTGCTGGTGTAGCCGGTGAATATGGCGGCGACGCTGGTGCGGCCCTGCGGCTCTGGCGGCCCAGCGTCCCCCTCACTGCCGCTTGAACACCAGTTCCATGTCACCGTTGATGACTCGCAACGAAGGCGGTCTGGCGCCTTCGTCGAAGACGAATTCGAGTGCGCCGTGGCGGCTGACGAAGCGACGTGTGGCCATTGGCAGCAGTTCGAATTCCTGTTGCGCGGTTTCCTGCATCCACAGCCGACCGTTGCGCAGCCTGACGTCCAGTGCGTAGCGTGGGTCGCGGGAATAGCTGCCAACCAGCGTCGAGAGCGCATCCGCTGACAGCACCATCAGGTTGAAATCGTCCTCGCTGAGCGCTGGGTCGACGCCCTTCAGCGCCAGACTGCGCGTCTCGATGAAGGCGTTGGACAGCAACGCGCCGGCGCGTTGCCGTGCCGGCTCCAGCCAAAGCGACGTCGAGAAGCCGGCTGTCGCGCCGTCCTGGTTGAACAGTGTTCGGCGGCTTCCGTCGGCGGCTACGATCGTCGACAACTCCCACCCGAAGCCGAACGGATGCAGTGGATGTTCGCCTTCGGTACGGTATTGAAGACACATCGAGAACGCCTCGCGCAGCGGGTGATCGAAACGACCGAGCGCGGCCTCCATGAAACGGCCGATCGAGGTGATCGAGCCGAGCAGGCCGACCGCGCCGGCCATCGCGTCGAAACGCCAGGCCAGTGCTCGCCGGCGCTCGGCATTGTGCGGGCTGGCCATCCGTGGCGCCAATGCGAGCGAGGCGCCCAATGCGGCACCGATTGTGGCAAGGTCATCCGTGGCCGGCAAAGGTCGTCCCAAGCGCATGTCGTCGAGTTGCAGCGGCATCAACACATGGCGCCTCAGCGCCTCGTCGAAACTGAGCCCGAGTTGTCGCGACAGCACGATCGACAGCAGCCCGTAGCCGAAGTTGGAGTATTCGAAGCGCTGGCCGCGCTCGACACTCGGTTTCCATTCGCGCAAAAAGGCGAACATCCGCGCTTCGGAATAGCCGGGGTAGGGGTCGGCCATCTCGCGCGGCGACAGATTGCCTGGCATGCGCGGCAATCCCGATCGGTGAGTAGCGAGGTCGATCATCCGGATCGGCTTGGCGGCCTTGTCGCGCAAGCGCAGTCCATCCGGGAGCAGGTCCTCGATCGAGTCTTCGGCTTTGAAGCGCCGCTGCAGCAGGCCATCAGCGAAAAGCAGCGCGACGAAGGCCTTGGTCAGGGATCCGAGCTCGAACAGGGTGTTGGCATCCACCTGCGCTGGTTCGCCGCGCCGCAACACGCCCGTGGTCTTCAGTTCCACGCCGTCGGCGGCGATGCGCGCAGCAGCGAACCCGACACCGTCGAAGGCCAATCGTTCGCGCAGCGCCTGCTCGAAGGGGACTGTCACGGCCGCAGCCGACGCCGGCCACAGCATGGCCGCGGCGAACGGAGCGAACGGAGCCAACGTGCCGCCGCCGAGCAGGCGACGGCGAAGGGGGTCTGGTGAATGGGGGATCGACGCTGGCGCGGTGCGTGGCAATCTGGACTCGTACATCAGGGGCGTACAGCGCCTCGGCTGCGGTGGGAAGGCCGGCGCGATGATAACGGCCAGAAACGCATGCCGAGATCGCCTACGCACTTCCCACATCGGGTGCGCACGGCGGCGGACAATAATTGAATGGTGACCAAACTTCGCGAATCAGCCGCCCTTGGTGGCCGGTTGACCGGAAATCGATGATCGGCAGCGACCGGTCGGTTCCAGCGGGCGTCCATTCGCGGCTTCGCGCCGCGTTGCCTGCAAGCGATGTCATGGCAAGATCTATTTCCAGACCGCCAAGGCATGTGCAGAATGGCGCACGTTCAAGGGGTGGCTTGCTGCGGCGATAGCCGAACCCTCTTCCTCATCCATCATCAGGAGACAGCCTTGATCAAATTCATTCAACGACGCCACGTTTTGGCCATTGCCGCAGCCGCGCTGATTCCCGCTGCCGCCCAGGCCGACCAGTTCATCAACATCCTGACCGGCGGCACCAGCGGCGTTTACTACCCGCTCGGCGTGGCCCTCGGCAAGATCTACGGCGAGAAGATCGCTGGCGCGCGCACGCAAGTCCAGTCGACCAAGGCGTCGGTCGAGAACCTCAACCTGCTGCAGGCTGGCAAGGGCGAGATCGCGCTGGCACTCGGCGATTCGGTCAAGGCGGCCTGGGAGGCCGACGCCGATGTCGGTTTTGCCAAGAAGCTCGACAAGCTGCGCGGTATTGCCGCCGTTTATCCGAACGTGATCCAGATCGTCGCTTCGCAGGCCAGCGGCGTGAAGACCTTCGGCGACCTGAAGGGCAAGAGCCTGTCGGTCGGGGCGCCGAAATCGGGTACCGAGGTCAATGCCCGGCAGATTTTCGAAGCCATGGGCATGTCGTACAAGGACCTGGGCAAGACCGAATACCTGCCGTTCGGCGAATCGGTCGAGCTGATCAAGAACCGCCAACTCGACGCCACACTGCAGTCGGCAGGCCTGGGCGTCTCGTCGATTCGAGACCTGGCCAGCTCGGTGCCAATTACCGTCGTCTCGGTGCCCCCTGAAGTCGCGAAGAAGATCGGTGCACCGTTCGTCGCGACGACGATCCCGGCCAATACCTACACCGGCCAGACCACCGACGTGCCGACACTGGCAGTTGTCAATTTCCTGGTCACGCATTCTGGAGTTTCGGACGAAACCGCTTACCAGATGACCAAGCAGCTGTTCGAGAATTTGCCCGAGATGGTGGCCGCACACAAGGCCGCCACCGCCATCCAGCTGAAGACGGCGATGGATGGTATGCCGATTCCGCTGCATCCTGGCGCGGCGCGTTACTACAAAGAAAAAGGTCTGATGAAATAAGCGAAACAAGCGC
>JBBRID010000170.1:0-8044 GCA_038221635.1 Burkholderiales bacterium | reverse complement strand
CCTGCGCCGATCGGCGCGATCCCAAGCGCGCTGCGCAACGACCCTTTCCGGCGCCCTCACCTCGGGCCTGGCCCTGCACCTGTCGAAGTCAGCTCGGCGCGCGGCAATGCCGAGGGCGCCCCCGAAATCACCGAACCGATCCCCTGGCAGCCCGAGTTGCGCGGCGTGATGCAGGCTGGAACCGCATCAATTGCGAATGTCAGCGGATCGATCGTCGGCATCGGGCAATCGGTCGACGGCTGGCGGCTGCTGCGGGTGGAAGACGGCCGCGCCGTCTTCGAGCAGGGCCGCAAACAGACCATCCTCATGATGAACAACGCAGGATCACAGAAGAAATGAAGCACTCGAGGGCCTGGCCGGCCGCACTGCTCGCCGGCATCTCATTCGTTGCATCGGCTGCACCGGCAAATTCTCAGACTTCTGCGACAACGGTGTCGCCGGCCACCGCGGTGCCCGCCTTCGCAGGCAGCAACGAGGGCGTGGTGACGCGTCACGGAAAGCTTGTTTCCCTGCGATTCCAGGACACCTCGCTGCACGAGGTATTCGATGTCCTGTCGCGGCATGAACGGGTCAATATCCTGCTCGGCAAGGGCGTCACCGGCAACGTATCGATCAGCCTGTACAACGTCGACCCGCGCCAGGCGATCAACACGATCGCGAATGCCGCCGGTTATGTTGCCGAGATGCGCGGCAACGACTATTTCATCATCGACCGCAAGGACAGCCGGCTGGCGACGTCGAGCAATACACAGGTCAAATCGTTCAAGGTTCAATATTCGAATACCAAGCAGGTTGCAGACATCCTGACCAAACACCTGTCGACCTCGGGCAAGATCACCGCGCTCGAAGAGCGCAATACCCTCGTGATCGAGGATCTGCCGGATTACCTCGGGAGAATCGAGCGGATCCTGCTCGAAGTCGACTCCGAACCGAAACAGATCCTGATCGAGGCCAAGATCCTCGAGATCACGCTCGACAAGTCGCAGGCCTTCGGCATCGACTGGAAACGCATCTTCAGTGCCAGCGGCGAAAACGCCGTCGGCACGACCGGCCTTGCGCCACGCGGCATTTCGGGGCTGTTCTTCAATGTAGTCAACCGCAATTTCGAGGCCTATGTGGCAGCCTTGGCAGGCAATGGTCGCGTACATACGTTGTCGACGCCGAAGCTGCTCGCCCTGGAGAACCAGGAGGCGTCGGCGGTGATCGGTGACCGCATCGGATACCGCGTTACGACGACGATCAACCAGGTCACCACCGAAAGCATCCAGTTCCTCGAAACCGGTGTGATCCTGCGCGTCACCCCCTCGGTCGACCAACAAGGCCGAGTGAGGTTGCGCATCCACCCGGAAGTCAGCTCGGCCACCGTGACGGGTGGCATTCCGTCGAAGAAGAGCACCGAGGTCACCACGCAACTGCTGTGTGACGATGGTGAGTCGATTTTCATCGGCGGGCTGATCAAGAATACAACCGGAGCGCGGCGCAGCGGTGTGCCAATTCTGAAGGACCTGCCGGGCGTCGGCAATGCCTTTGCACACAACGACGAGACGACGACGATGACCGAGACCGTGGTCGTGATCACACCGCGGATCATCAAGCGCCCGCGTGACACTGCAGAAGAAATGAAGCTCGACAAGATCGAGCTGACCCGCAACGAGGTGCATCGCCAGGTGCTCGAGATCGAGCGCCACCTGCCGTGGCCGTCGCAGACCCAGCCCAGCCGCTGAGCGCTACTTTGCAGCCGCGAGCTTGTGGGGCCGGGCGTCCTGGCCCCGGGCGGAATCACACAGCAGCTGCATCCAGATGTGCAGCGGCCAGCAACTGCTGTGTATACGGCTCGCGCGGCGCATTGAACAAAGCCTCGGCTTCGCCCTCCTCGATCACGTCGCCATCCTTCATCACCATCACACGGTGCGACATCGCGCGCACCACCGCGAGGTCGTGGCTGATGAAAACATAACTCATGCCGTAGTGGCGCTGCAGGTCGCCGAGTAATTTCAGCACCTGCTGCTGCACCGAGACATCGAGCGCCGAGGTCGGTTCGTCCAGCACCAGCACTTCGGGGCGCAGCACCACCGCGCGGGCGATCGCAATGCGCTGGCGCTGGCCGCCGCTGAACTCGTGCGGATAACGCTGCAGAACACCCGAGACGCCCTGGCGTTCGGACAACCCCACTTCATCGAGCATCTGCAGCACCAGCTGGTCGCGCTCGGTCTGACTCAGTTCGCTGCGATGCAGGGCCAAGCCCTCGCCGACGATCTGGCCAATCGTCATGCGCGGGCTCAGCGATGCAAACGGATCCTGGAAGACCACCTGCATGCGTCTGCGCATGCCGCGCAGCTGCGCGCGGTCGGCATTGTCGATGCGCTCGCCGTCCAGCGAGACGGAGCCTGAGGAAATCGGCTGCAGCGCCAGCAAGGCCATGCCCAGCGTGGTTTTGCCCGAGCCCGATTCGCCAACGATGCCCAGCGTCTCGCCACGCCGCAAACTCAGGGTCGCACCTTTGACGGCCTGGAACTGGCGCTTGCGAAACAGGCCTTCGCTGAAGCTGAAATGGACATCGATCGCACGTGCCTCGACAAGCAGCTGCGCATCGGCCGGCACCGCTTGCACAACCCGCTCGGGTCGGCTGGCCAGCAGGCGCCGCGTATAGGCGTGTTGGGGTGAAGCGAAGACATCAGCCGTCGGACCGGTCTCGACCAGCCGCCCGCGCTCCATCACGCCCACGCGGTGCGTAAAGCGACGCACCAGATTGAGGTCGTGGGTGATGAACAGCAGCGCCATTCCCATCTCGGCCTGCAGTTCGTCGAGCAACGCGAGGATCTGCGCCTGGATCGTCACGTCCAGGGCAGTGGTGGGCTCGTCGCAGATCAGCAACTGCGGCCTGCAGGCCAGCGCCATCGCGATCATTGCGCGTTGCCGCTGTCCCCCTGAAAGCTGGTGTGGATAGACGTCGATGCGTTGCTCCGGCTCGGGTATGCCGGTACGCGCCAGCAGCTCGATGGCGCGCGCGCGAGCCGCGTTGGGCCGCAATGCCTCGTGAAGCTGCAGCACCTCGCCGATCTGGTTGCCCACGGTATACAGCGGGTTGAGCGCCGTCATCGGTTCCTGGAAAATCATCGCGATGCTGGCGCCTCGAATGCCACGCATCTCGCGCTCGCTTTTTGTTGTCAGCTCTTCGCCCGCAAAGCGGATCGCGCCGGTGGTTTGCGCGGCATCGACCAGACGCAACACCGACAGCGCGGTGATCGACTTGCCCGACCCTGACTCGCCGACCAGCGCAAATTTCTCGCCGGTCTCGATCGAGAACGAAACATCGTTGACGACGGTGCTGGTGCCGAAGCGTACGGTCAGGTGGTCGACCTCGAGCAGCATCGTCATCTGACAATCTTTCGCGTCCAGCGGAGCGAAGCCAAGGACATCGGGCGGCCATCTCCGCTCATGTCCTCCGTGACGGGCTGCGCCCGCCACTCCCCCTTTACTTCGCTGCGATGGCCACCCAATGTCCTCGGCCCGGCGCGGTGGTGATTGATCCCACGCAAATCTGAAAGCATCATGATTTGCGCGTGTCGAAGGCGTCGCGCAGCGCGTCGCCGATGAAGGTCAGCAGCAGCATCGTGGTCACCAAAAGCAGGAATGTCGGGACGATGATCCACCACGCGTCGAGGTTTTCCTTGCCGAGTTTCAGCAATTCACCGAGCGACGGCACCGTATTCGGGACGCCAAGCCCGAGAAAATCGAGCGAGGTCAAAGCCAGGATGGCACCGCTCATGCGAAACGGCAGGAAGGTGATCACCGGCGTCATCGAATTGGGCAACACGTGGCGCCAGATGATCTGCGCGTTGCTCAAGCCGAGCGCGCGGGCCGCCTTGACATATTCGAGGCCGCGGTTGCGCAAAAACTCCGCGCGCACGTAATCGGACAATCCCATCCAGCCCCACAGGCTGAGCAACACCAGCAGAAGCAGCAGCGACGGCTCGAAGATCGAAGCAAAGATGATCAGCAGGTACAGCTCGGGCACCGAGCCCCAGATCTCGATGAAGCGCTGCAGGAACAAATCGACCTTGCCGCCGAAAAAGCCCTGCAACGCTCCAGCAAAAATGCCGATCAGCGTGCCAGTCAGCGTCAACGCCAACGCAAACCAGATGCTGACCCGAAAGCCGTAGAGCAGTCGCGCAAACATGTCGCGTGCTTTCGGGTCGGTGCCCAGCCAGTTCTCCGCACTTGGCGGCGAAGGCGGCAAGGCCGGGTTGAAATAGTCGGTCGAATCGGCCGAGTGCGGATTGAAAGTGGTGAGCGCCCAGTTGCCGGGCTTGGCCAGCAGTTCGGTGACGAACGGATCCTTCCAGTCGGTCGGCGTGGTGTAGTCGCCGCCGAGAGCCGTCTCGGCCGGGTTGACGAACATCGGCGCGTACCACTGTGCATTGATCCGCGCGACGATCGGCCGATCATTACTGAGCAACTCCGCGCCGGTGGCAATGATCAGGATCACGGCAAAGATCCACAGCGACGTGAGGCCCAGCCGGTGGCGCTTGAAGCGCGCCCAGGCGCGCTGGTTCGGCGACATCGGGACCGGCGCCGCCGACACGCCCAGGCCGACCGGCGGATCGAGAACTGCACTCATCGATGTCTGCCTTTCATTTTGCGACGCTGCCGAACTGCACCCGCGGATCGACCACCATGTACAACAGGTCGGAAACCAGCTTGACGACCAGCGCAATCAGCGTGAACAGGTACAACGAGCCGAGCACCACCGGATAGTCGCGCCTGATCACGCTCTCGAAGGCCAGCAGGCCCAGGCCGTCAAGCGAGAACAGTGTCTCGATCAGCACCGATCCGGCAAAGAACGCGCCCACGAAAGCGGCCGGAAAGCCGGTGATCAACGGGATCAAGGCGTTGCGAAAGATATGTTTGTAGAGCACCTGCTTCTGGCTCAAGCCCTTGGCGCGGGCAACCAGCACGTATTGTTTGCGGATTTCCTCGACGAAGGTGTTCTTGGTCAGCATCGTGACAATCGCAAAGCTGCCGATCACCAGGCAGATCAGCGGCAGCGTGAGATGCCAGAAATAATCGGCAATGCGCGCCGGCCAGCTCAATTCGTCCCAGTTGTCGCTGGTCAGGCCGCGCAGCGGAAACCAGTCGAAGAAGGTTCCGCCGGCAAACAGCACGATCAGCAACACGCCGAGCACGAAGCCGGGAATGGCGTAGCCGAGCAGCACGACAAAGGTGGTCAGCGTGTCGAACCGGCTGCCCTCGCGTACCGCCTTGGCAACACCCAGAGGCACCGAGATCAGGTAACTGATCAGAAAGGTCCACAGGCCGAGCGAGATCGAGACCGGCAGCTTGTCCTTGATCAGTTGCCACACCGGCTTGTTCTGCAGAAAGCTCTGGCCGAGGTCGAAGCGGGCGAAGTTGCCAAGCATCTCGACATAGCGCACATGCGCCGGCTTGTCGAAGCCGTACAGCTTCATCAGTTCTTCGCGCTGCTTCTTGTCCAGATCGCGCCCGGCCTTGTAGCCGCCGGTATCGCCGCCCTGCCCTGCGCTCGCCTCCGCCATGATCTGCTCGATCGGCCCGCCGGGAACAAACTGCATCACGACGAAGGTAATGGTCAGCGCACCGAGCAACGTCGGCACCATCAACGCAATCCGCTTCAGGAGATAGGCCAGCATTTCTCAGTCCGATTCAACAGAGCAAGCAACGCAAGCGTTGATCAAGCAGACACCGCAGATCCGGCTTTGCCGGTCTGCTGGTGTCGCTCCCTGAGGGGGTGCGCCGGAGGCGCTCCGGGTGGGAGTCATCCTGCGCTCCGGGGGGGTCATTTTTTCCACCATGTCCACAACGGCCACGGCGCCCACTCGACGAAGCCGGAGATGATCGTGTCGGCGCGGAAATACGGCGGCATCACCGCCGGTTTGCCGAACCGGTTCCAGTGCGAAAAGTTCTCCTTCGCCGAGTAGAGATCGGGCACCTGCCAGAAGCTCCACATCACGATCCGGTCGAGCGCGCGGGCAGCCGCCAGCAATTCGGGCATGGTGCTGGCCCGACCGATCGCTTCGATCACCGCGTCGGCCGCGCGGCTCTTGACACCTCGGTAATTGCTATTGCCTTGTTCGTCGGCCGATTTGCTGCCATACGAGGCAGCCAGTTCCTGAGCGCTCGGCAACGTGAACGGTCCTTCGACAATCGTCACCATGTCGAAGTCGTATTGTTGCAACCGGCGCCGGTACAACGCGAAGTCGACGACACGAGTCTTCATGCTGACACCGATCTTCGCGAGGTTGCTGGTCCAGTCCTCGAGTCCGCCATCGCGGGGTGTCATGTATTCGATCTCGAACTGCTCGCCCTTGTCGTTACGCAACTTGCCGTCGGCATCGGGTTTCCAGCCCGCCTCGATGAACAGCGTGCGCGCCTTCAGCAGGTTGTGGCGCAGGCCATTCGATTCGAGATCGGTGCGCGGCGCCTGAAACGCCGCACCGAATACCCGCGGCGGCAGCTCAGCGCGAAATGGCTCGAGCAATTTCAACTCGTCAGCGCTTGGCAGCCCGGTGGCGCCGAACGCCGAGTTGTTGAACAGGTGTTCGACCCGATTGAACGATTTCGTCTTGTTGATGGTTTCGAAATCGTAGGTCAGTCCGAGCGCCTCGCGGACCCGGATGTCCTTCAGCTTGGGGCGTCGCAGGTTGAGCTGGTAGGCCTGCATCTGCTGGCCGAAGCCGGTCTGCAACGAGGCCTTGACGATGCGGCCGTCGTCCCATTTCTGTCCCTTGTGCAGGCGGATCCAGGAGCGCGAGCTGTATTCCTTGAACAGATCGAATTCGCCGGCCTTGAAGGCTTCGCGAGCGACCGCGGCATCCAGATAGTTGCGATAGACGACGCGCTCGAAATTGAAATGACCACGCCGCGTCGGCAGATCTTTGGCCCAATAGGCGGGGTTCAGCCTGAATTCGATGCGCCGCGGCATGTCCACCTTGTCGATCAGGTAGGCGCCCGCGGTGATCGGGTATTCGGTCACGATCTGGTCGAACGGCCTGACTGGTTGGCCCGGCAGCCAGCCCGCCGCCTGCCCCCACTTCCGGCTGAAGATCGGCATCGTGCCGGCATTGAAGACCTGGTCCCGGGACTTGTCGCGAAAATCGAAGCGCACGGTTCGGCTGTCGATGAGCACCACGCGCTCGATACCGGCCACCAGGGTCTGGTAGCTCGGCGACGCCCCCTTGCCGGCCAACATCGCCCAGCTGTGCTGGACGTCCTCGGCCAGTATCGGATCGCCGTTGTTGAACCGAGCCCGAGAATCGATTCGAAAACTCGCCGATGAAAAGTCGCCAACCACCAGCATGCTCTCGGCGATCAAGGCGTACATCGTCATCGGCTCGTCCTGCCCGAGATGGCACAGGCCGTCGACCATCCAGATCAACACGCCGGCCGGCGCATTGCCACGCGTCGTCCAGGGATTGAACTTGTCGAAGCTGCTGCGGCGATCCGGATTGCGCAGCCTCAACACACCACCCTTCGGAGCGGCCGGATCGACGTATTCGAAATGGCGAAAGTCGGGCGGGTACTTCGGCGCGCCGTAGGCGGCGAACCCGTGCACCCAGCGGTCGGTGTAATCAGCGCCGTCGGCAGCCGGGGTCGCGGCCTGCAAGGCACCGGCAAACGGCGTTGCGGCAAGCAATGCCGCCAAGCGTCGCCGTGCGAGATCGACATCTGGAGCAGTGCTCACGTCGCAGGCTCCGGGTGGCCGGACCTCTTCGAGCGGCCACAGGAAACGGGAAATCGAATCGACAAATGGTCTCCGTGGGGTCGGCCGCCGGCAGTCGGCAACGCGGGCAGGGCTTTGCGGCAAATGCGCGCATTGTGCATGGCCGCGCGAGCTGTCGGTGCGCAGGTCGCCGCTTGAGCCGCCGGGCGCCACCCTGGCCCTGCCCTGATCGCGGTTCGGGTCGCCGCTCGGGTCGGATCCAGCAATCTCGCCGACCGAAAAAAGAGTCCATGAAAAGCCCAACGGCCGACAGGCGCGCTTCGAAGGCCGCCTCCGCCGCGTGGT
>JBBRID010000169.1:0-8048 GCA_038221635.1 Burkholderiales bacterium | reverse complement strand
CATGCTGGATCGAAGGCGGTGTCATCCGGCAGACACCGCGGATCCGGCTCCGCCGGTCCGCCGGTGTCGCCCCTTGAGGGGGAGGCGGCCGCAGGCCGCTCCGGGGGGAGCCATCAGATCACCTTGGCTTCGTTTTTCAACTTGTCGACCAGCGTCGCCACGTCGGGCACCTTGATGCCGGCGCTGCGCTTGGGCGGGTCGCTGACCTTCAGGGTCTTGATGCGCGGCGCAACGTCGACACCCAGATCGGCGGGTTTGAGGTTTTCGAGCGGCTTCTTCTTCGCCTTCATGATGTTCGGCAGCGTCACGTAACGCGGCTCGTTCAGGCGCAGGTCGGTGGTGACAACCGCCGGCAGCTTGATCTTCAAGGTCTCCAGCCCCCCGTCGACCTCGCGGGTGACGCTGGCAAAACCGTCGGCCACCTCGATCTTCGAGGCGAATGTCGCTTGCGGCAGCCCCGCCAATGCCGCCAGCATCTGGCCGGTCTGGTTGCAGTCGTCGTCGATCGCCTGCTTGCCGAGGATCACCAGCTCGGGCTTTTCCTTGTCGACCAGCGCCTTCAACAGCTTGGCAACCGCCAGTGGCTGCAGTTCTTCAGCGGTCTCGACCAGGATCGCACGGTCGGCGCCGATGGCCATCGCCGTGCGCAAGGTTTCCTGGCACTGCAACACGCCACACGACACAGCAATGACCTCGGTGACGATGCCTTTTTCGCGCAGGCGAACCGCTTCTTCGATGGCAATCTCGTCGAAGGGATTCATGCTCATCTTGACGTTGGCGATGTCCACGCCGCTGCCATCACTCTTGACTCGAACCTTGACGTTGTAGTCGACCACCCGCTTGACGGGAACCAGCACTTTCATGGGGATTTTCTCCTCTGAGATGAATGAAGCGGTATCAGCTCATTCTACGAGCCCGCTATCGCCCGACGCTCCAGCCGGGTCGAGCCCCAATCGGCATCAGGGTCGAGTCCTTGGGCGTAAATAGCACGATCGTTCTATTTTGCCTCAAATTGATCGTCCAGTCGCGCAGACGTTCCGCCCGCCGAAGCCGGCAGCCCGAAGACGCTGTCGAACGCCCAGGTGAAAGCAATCGCGTAGACGAAGAAGAAGACGAATACGCCGAGGTTGGCCACAAAGGCGGCAAGAAAGGTGATGTCCAGCCAAAGGGCCATCACCGGGACCAGAATGAACACCAATCCGCCCTCGAAGCCGAGACCATGAACGAAGCGGCGAAGGGCCGACCTGCCAGTTGCCTGCTGCCGCGCTTCCCAGCGCTCGAACAGCAGGTTGAACAGGTAGTTCCAGCCCAGCGCAATTGTCGACATCACCACCGCCAATTGCAGCGATGAGCCGATCGGTTCGTCGAACAGCAACGCCATGGCCGGCCCGATGCAGGCGACGGCGAAGACCTCGTACAAGACGGCCTGAAGGATGCGGCGGACGGTCGGCGACATGGTGCCCGAACGATAGCAGCCGGCCACGGGCCGACCGGCCACTCATACCGGCCATTGCCCTTTTGCCCTGCGGGCACGACCAGCTTGCGCAGCGAGCGCGGGAAGCGCTCGCCATCGCTGGAAAAAATCAGGCTCTGCGTCAGCCTCGCTTGCCGCCCGCAAACAGCAACACGCCGCCGACAAGCATGGCGCCAACGCCGCCCAGACTGGAATGTTGACCGCTTCCTTCTCGGTCACCTTCAGCTCGATCGGCCCGACTTTCGCCGCTGTCGTGTCTTTTTTGTAGCTGAAGCCTCCGTATGCCAGGAGTCGAACGTGATCGTCACGTGTCATGCGCCCGAGCCTGGCGCATCGATCGCGGCCCAGTCCTACAAACGGCGGTCAACGCTGGGCTCGAACTGACGTTGTACATACCGGCACATTGCTGCCAGGAGAACAACTCATGAACAAACAACTCGGCACCAGTCTTCGCGCCACTGCGCTGGCCCTCGCCTGCGTCTTCACGGCGGCGCCCAGCTTTGCCCAAGGCAACAGCGGCGGCCATGGCAATGGCAAAGACAAGCACGAACAGAAGGTCGAAAAAGCCGAACGCAAGGCCGACAAGCACGCCGAAAAAGCCGAACGAAAAGCCGACAAACAGGCTGAAAAACGCCATCGCGAAAACATCAAACACGGCGCGTACTTCGACGACCGGCAGCGCACCTACGTGCGCCAGTACTACACGCAGCAATACGCCGACGGTCGCCGCTGCCCGCCGGGCCTGGCCAAGAAGAACAACGGCTGCATGCCGCCGGGGCAGGTTCGCAACTGGGCTGTCGGCCAGCCGATCCCGCGTGGCGTCACCGTCTACTCCGTCCCTCAGCCTATCATCGTGCATCTGCCGCCCGCACCGTACGGCTACCGCTATTCACGCATCGGTGGCGACATCGTGCTGGTACGGATCCAGGGCAACCTGATCGTCGACATCATCCAGGCGCTGCTGGGCTAAGGTCCGGTGAGCTGGATCAAGAGCGCCGCGAGGCGCTCTTTTTTCATGTCTTGGGGGTCGCCAATATCGGCTCTCCTGCTCGGGCGCATGGGGGCGCGGAAACCGACTCGATAGTGGCCGTCGTCTATCGCGGCGTACCGAGGGCGCGACAATGCGCGGGTCGCTCCGAACACGAGAGGTCTCCGATGGCTTTGTTTCACACCGAGTTGGCCGCCCTCGCGGTCTACCTGCGCACGCGCCGGCCGGACATCATGAAGGCTTGGCGCGAGGCAATTGGTCGTGACCCGAAGCTGACCTCGGGCGACGCCCTGCCGCGCGCCCAGCTCAACGACCACATCCCGTCGGTGCTGGTTGCCTTCGAGCGCGAGCTGGGGGACGCCGGCGCCACGGACCGGGCCGGCGTGGTCAACGACAACGCCGCCGCCCACGGCATCCACCGCTGGCAGCAGGGTTACGACCTGCGCGAGGTGGTGCGCGAACTCGGGCGGCTGAACGTCTGCGTCGTCGACGAGCTGGAGGCCTACGCCGCCGCGCACCCGCAGCTCGATCCCGGCGTGATGCGCGACGCGCGCGGACGCTGGGTCAGCGCGTGCAGCATCGGCATCGAGGAAAGCGCGGCGCAGTACTTCCGGCTCCAGCAGACCGAGGCAGCCGGGCATCTGAACGACCTCGAAAAGGCGCTTGACACGGTCCGCGAGCTCGAACGCCAGCGTGCCGACCTGTGGCGCGAGATCGCGCACGACCTGCGTGGCAACGTCGGCATCGTGTCCAACGCCACCGCCGGCCTGGCGATCGTGGCGGGGCCCAATGGGCGGGCCGACCGCTTCTTGCGCATGCTCCAGCGCAACGTGAGCGCGCTGCACCACCTGCTCGATGACGTGACCGACCTGGCGCGCCTGCAGGCCGGCCGCGAGGAACGCACGCTCTCGCACTTCGACGTCGGCGCGCTGCTGTCCGCGCTGTGCGAAGGGCTGCTGCCATTCGCGCAGGAGCGCGACCTGTTCCTGCGCTGGCAAGGCCCGCCGTCCTTCAGCGTGGAGGGCGATGCCGTCAAGCTGCGCCGGCTGGCGCAGAACCTGGTCCTCAACGCTGTCAAGTACACGCAGCTCGGCGGCGTGACAGTAAGCTGGGGCGACAGCGACTGCGAGGCCGACGACCGCAAACGCTGGCTGCTAAGCGTCGAGGACACCGGCCCGGGCTTCCGGGCCGGCCCGGGCGGACCGATGGCCGGGGCGCTGGAGCAGGCTACACATCTGGTCCACGACGCAGACACCAGCGCGGCGTCCGCCGCGTCGGGCATCGACCCAGCGCCACCCACTTCGGCGCCCGCCTGCGACCAGCGGCCCGAAGCGCAGGCCGCCGGCGAGGGCATCGGGCTCTCGATCGTCAAGCGCCTCTCGGAGATGCTCGACGGATCGGTCGAACTCCACTCGACGCCGGGCCGCGGAACGGTCTTCCGCGTCTTCTTGCCGCGGCACTACGCGGCTTAGACGCAGTGGCCAACGCACGCACTGGTGCCGCGGTTTTGTGGTGAACATCATGGGCTGCAAGACTCCAGCCCCTCATTCCTGAACCGCGATTTGTCCCCACACCCGAATCCCATGAAAAATCCGTCTCGCTCTTTGAACGAACACCTCGATCAAGTGTTTGTTTCCCTTCGATGTGCAGTCAAACTGACTGCAAGTTCAGCGCTCTCGGCCTTAGTGCAGCCTACAATTGCGGTGGTGGGGGCCACGGATCAGTTTCGCTGGTGCACGTTTGGCGTGAATGATGACAAAGCCGACGCCAGTCGACACAACCGAACAAGAGACGGACAGCGTAAGAAGCGGTCCACAAAAATGGGCACGTTCCACCGCCGGTAAAAGCGATTTCGGAGCAAGGCATCAAGACGCCGGAAGCTGTTGAGCTTCGTCTGAATCGAAAGGAACCACGATGATCAGAGTTTCGTCTAGATCTAGAAGCGTTTTGGTTGCGGTGCTGGTATCGCTGGCCGGCTGTGGGGGTGACGACGTCAAGCCGGTCGTCTTCGAAAAATCGGGCGCCAACGCGTCGGCTATCCAGGCAACTGTCGACGCCTTTCGCGGCGCGCTGGGCGCCAACAACGGCGTCGCCGTCGCCGCCGCGCAAGGGCGGCGTGAAGTCAACTGGGATGGCGTGCCGGCGGCAAGGCTCGACCCGTTTCCCGGAGATTTCTTCGTGACCACATCGCCGCGGGGAATCCGGTTCTCCACACCGGGCACGCGGATGAAAGTCAGCGGCGACCCGACGACATCTTCATTCGAATTCGCCGACGTCACCGCGCGGCTGCCGGACGGCCGGCCGTGGGGACCGATCGAGTTTGCCGCATTCAGCCCATCGAAGATGTTCGCGCCGATCGACAGCGTCGAAACCAACATCCATTTCTTCGTGCCGGGCACCAGCACGCCGGCAACGGTCACCGGCTTCGGTGCTGTGTTTTCCGATATCGATCTGGACAACAGCTCGGCCATCGAACTCTACCGCGCCGATGGCGGCCTGCTGTTGAAGCGCTTTCTGCCCAAGGCCGGCGCGGCAGCGAAAGGCTTCACCTTCTTCGGCATCACGCTCGACGGTGACCGGGTGGCCAGAGTAAGAATCCTGGCCGGCTCGCATCCTATCAATGCGCCGTTCATGTCGCCACCGCCCGACGGTGTCGCAATCGACGACGTCATCTATTCCGAGCCGGTGGCGATCCAGTAGCGCGCAGGACCCGGCAACGCGCAGCGATTTGAAAGACCGCCCGGCGCCTTCGTGTCTTTCTGATCGGATGTGTGAGACTCGCTGGCGGGCCGGTAAGCTGACGACCGAGACTGGTATGGCTTGCAGGCCATTCCCGAATTCGATCCGTGGCCTCGGGCGCGCTCGCCGGCGCAAGCCGCGGTCACTCTTTCCATCAAAGACGGCGAGCGCTTCTCGCGGTTGCGGAATGACAGCGCTACGGTGATGGTGGCCTGCGCCCCACTCTTTGCCTTCGCCCCTCAAGTGGGCCGGAGTTCGGGAAGCAAGCGGTCGTACTCCGTTTTCACCACCCTGTAGCACTCGCAGCTGCGCACTTCAAGCCCGGCGCGGTTTAGCACACTGATGTGGCCGCGGCGGTAACTGATCAATCCAGCGTTTTGCAGGCTGAGCGCAGCCTCGGTGACGCCTTCGCGGCGCACACCAAGCATTTGGGCAATCAGTTCCTGCGTCATCACCAACTCGTGTCCCGTGACCCGATCCAGGCTCAACAGCAGCCAGCGGCACAGTTGTTCGTCCAGTGTGTGGTGACGGTTGCACACCGCCGTCTGGGCCATCTGCGTGATCAGCGCCTGGGTGTAGCGCAGCAGCAAGAGCAAGGCGGCGCCACCGCGGTCGACTTCTTCTTTCATCAGCGTGCCTTTGAGGCGCACGCCGTGTCCGGCGCTTTGCACCACGCCGCGGCTGGGCGTGGTGCCGCCGCCCATGAAAAGTGAGATGCCCACCATGCCTTCGTTGCCGACGACCGCGATTTCAGCCGACGAACCACTTTCTGTGACGTACATGATCGCGACGATGGCATCGGTGGGGAAGTACACATGGCTCAGCGCGGCACCCGATTCGTACAGCACCATCCCTAGCGGCATGTCCACCCACTCGAAATGCGGCTGCCAACGGTCCAACACGTCGTGTGGTAGCACCGCGAGCAAGTGGTTCTTGCGCAAGTCAGCAGACCCTTGCATTGGGCACCTCCAGGTCTTGTCATACGTCGACTTTCGACGAGGTTGAAGAAGCCCGGCATTCAATCGCGCTGATCTGGTGCGCAGGGGGGAGTGAGCTGGCCACGACAGTATCCAGCACGGCTTATTCAGCGGGAGTCGCCACCCGAACCGTGGTGTTCGGTTTGCCGCATCTGTAGCTACTGCTGGTCTTGACAGTACCACGCCGTGCCCGAGAGGCATCACTCAACTCACCATCGAGCTTGATCGGCGCGACTGTCCTCACTCGCCCTCACGCGCTCATGCATCGCGCCAGATCACGCAACGAAGGGGCCATCGGCCGGCCCGATGGCTTGCCTTGGCGGGTGAACCGCGCAAGACAAACCTGTATGCTGCGGTCAGCGCTTGGCGATTGGCGCATGATGCAGAACAGCCCGTGACCGGCTCTACCACTGGGTAAGCCGGGCGCGCCGCCATGAGAGCGCCCCTGAACGTCCGAGTCCCGACCCCGATATAGCTCATCCCGGTGCCGCCCCGAAGCCCCTCATCAAGCGTTGCCCAATATGGACGCAGGCAAGGCGCTGGGCGCCTCGCCATGATCTACCGATCCTGAAAGCCCCCATGCCGATCCTGAACCTACCGCAAGAAGGCCCTCAACAGTTGCGTGTCAAGGCTGAAGAACGACTCAAGGGTGGGAATCCGCCGCCCACAAAGGGCTGGCCCACGGGAGCGCAGGCGCTGGCCTTGCTGCACAGCCTGGCCCGTTCGCCTGCAAGTGCGGGCGATGCGCTCAAGCTGCTGCATGAACTGCAGGTGCATCAGGTTGAACTGGACCTGCAACATGAGCAAGCCGAAGACGAGCGCCAACAACTCGTTGAAGCGTTGCAAAGCTACGCCGGGCTGTTCGACGCGGCGCCGTTCGGTTATCTGACGCTGGATCCTGACGGCACGGTGGCATCAGCCAACCGCATTGCCGCCGCATGGCTGGGGGTCAAGAGTGAGCACTGCACCGGCCGCTCACTCGAGGACCTGGTTCATGCTGACGACCGCCTGGCGATCAACGAACTGCTTCGGTCCTTGCGCGATGGCAATGGCAATGGCAATGGCAATGGCAATGGCAATGGCAATGGCAATGACGACGGCAACGGCAGGCAGAAGTGTTTGTTGCGATCGAAGACCCGAGGCGATGCGGTGCAGGTCGTCGTCACCGTAGCAAGCGCGGCATCCGGCGCGCCGGTGTTGCTGGCATTCATGCCCGCCGACTGACGGGCGCAGCCGAAGCAGGATGCCGGCTCCTGATGACTTTGCCTGAAGGTGCCTGACGCTGTCTGACGGTGGCCGAGACCAGCCTCTAAACCTGCCTGCCCATGATGACCCCATGAGTACCCCATCCGCCTCTGCAAACGACGGGCAAGCAGCGATGGCGGTGCGCATTGTCGGCATCGGGGCATCCGCTGGCGGTCTTGCCGCTCTGGAGCAGTTCTTTACCCACGTGCCCGCCAAGTCGGGGCTCGCCTACGTGGTGGTGCAGCACCTGGACCCGACGTCGACGCCGCTGCTCGCAGAGCTTCTGCAGCGGGTGACCGAGATGTCGGTGCGCGAGGCAGGCGCGCAGATGCAGGTCGAGCCGGACTGTGTGTATGTGATCCCGCCAAATACCGAACTCAGCGTGACACGCAGCCTGCTGCAGTTGAACAGGCCTTCCGAGCCGCGTGGCTTGCGCCTGCCCATCAACGTGCTGTTTTCTTCACTGGCCCGCGAGCACGGGTCGTCAGCCATCGGTGTCGTGCTGTCGGGCATGGGGTCGGACGGTACGTTGGGCTTGCAGGCCATCAAGTCGGTGGGCGGCCTGACCCTTGCGCAGGAGCCCTCCTCAGCCCAGTTCGACTCGATGCCGAAAAGCGCCATCGCT
>JBBRID010000168.1:0-8065 GCA_038221635.1 Burkholderiales bacterium | reverse complement strand
AGCCTGCCGAGTGCTCCGCGCGCGTCGCAGTCTGCGCGGCGGCAGGCGGATCGGACGAATGAACGACGGGTTCGGTCGCTGCATCGAGCGGCTGTACTGACAGCGCCCCTTCGGGCTCGGAATCGCGTGTGTTCATTGCCGGGCAGCCTGTGCAAGACCTATTCTCGCAGCCCCGGGGTCCCGGGCGAGAAGAGTCGCAGTTCGCGCGGGTATCGTCAAGCGAATATCGATCAGGCGGGGACCGATCATGCGGGGATCGTTCAGGCGGAGTTTCGGCGCTGATGGCCACTTCGAATTCCCCCACCTGTTCAGGCGGTCGGTCCTTCGTGAGCGTGGCGACGATGTTCGCCATCCCACACCCGGGCTGGATGGTCGTCGGCGCGCTGGTGCTCATGCCGGCCGCGGCGTGGTTTGGCGCGCGCAGCCGCATCATTCGAGATCGATGACCGCCATGGCTGCGCCGCAAACCCTTGGCAGCCTCGAACTGCTCGTGTTGTTGGCGGTGCTGCGCTTGCACGACGGCGCCTACGCTGTGGCAGTGCGCGATGCGATCGCCGAACGCACGCAGAGTGACCCTTCGCGCGGCGCCTTCTCGGTGACGCTGGACCGCCTCGATCGCAAGGGCTTCCTGCACTCGCGTCTGGGTGAGCCCACCGCCGAACGAGGTGGCAAGGCCAAGCGTCTGTATACGTTGGCCTCACCAGGGCGACAGGCGTTGCGCGCAACGCTAGTAGGCACTCAGGCCATGTTGCAGGGTCTGCCGCACGAGGTCGCTCAGGCGGTACGACCGTGAGCCGTCTCGCGTTCTCATGCTTCTCGCCCTGCGCGGCGTGCCACGGCACCTGCGCGCGAGTGTGCATGGCGATCTGCTCGAGCAGCACGGCGGCGCACGCGATGCGCTTGCCATCGCGTTGTACTTCCAGGCCGAGCCCTATCGCGCTGGCATCGACAGGCGTTGCGCCCTGCTGCTCATGCTCGCGGCGGCCGGCGTGCTGTGGATCGTGCCGATGGCCGTGCAAAGCCTGATGGCCCAGGCCGCGGTGTTCGACGATCCGTTCAGCCGCGCCGTGCTGCTGCTATGGGGTGCGCCGAACGTGCTCGCCGCGGTGGCCTGCGGCCTGTTCGTCGGACGCGCGTCACTTCTGCCTCAGCACGCTGATCCGGCGCGTCTGCACATCGTGCTCGTGCTGATACCTGTTGCCGCGCTGGCTGCGCCCGGGGCCGTGCAAGCCATGCTCGCAGCTGGACTGATGCCGGCCGCCGCCTGGCTTGGGTTTCAGAACAGCCAAGCGTCATCAGACCGCCCCGAGCCGGCTTGAGTCAAAGGAGCCCGCTGTGCTTGTGCACTCCATTCGCTTCTGCCACGTGACCCCTGGGCCGATGGATGGTCACGGCGAGTCCACCTGCTTGCTTCGGCTGCGCGCTGGCATGCAGATGTCACTGCAATCGGCACTTGGAGCGTAGGGGCCCAGGGATTTTGCAGGGCTCGCTCATGGCGCCCTGCAGCGGCCAACGACTGCATTGCTGCTGCCAGTCCCGGCAATCGATTGCCCGGTTGGGGTCGGTACCGCCAGTTCGCACGGCGAGGAAGCAGTCGTCGGAGCAGCGAGACCGCCCAATAGCAATCCGGGGTCAGCTGTACCTCGTATAGCTGACGCTCGGTCCTGCGCCGGGGGCCGAACCGAACGTCGGCTTGATGGCGCTTACCGCGAGTACGCCCGACGGCGGCGACCGGCTCCTCACGCTGCAAAGCGGTGCCCTCGTCCGTAACACCCCTACGGCCCACCTCCCGCCCCCCGCATCTCCACCTCCACCAGCACCACCTCCCACCGATCGATCCTGACCGCCTGCGCGTGCGCCGTCGGTGTCTGCGCCCGGGTTCTCACCATCAGCCCGCAGACCCTGGCTTTGACCACCGATGCCGGATCGAGCTCGGTGCGATTGGCAAGTCGTCCGACCGTGACTTGGTGCAAGGTTTCGATCCGGCGCTCAGCCATCACGATTTCGTCGCCGACCTTCAGCGACGTGATTGCACGGTGAACGGGGTGGCCGGGGCCGCATCGGCCTGCGAAGCCGATGTCGACCTCGGCCGGCCCGAGGGTCAGGTAGCGACTATCGATGTCGGGCCTGAATACCGGGCGCTGCGCCGGCAGCAGATCGACCACGCCGCTGACCGTGCCGAGGTCGACCAGGTAGGGATTGCGCCCACCCTCGGCGCGCATCAAGGTCAGCGATTTTCGGGCGCGTGTCATCGCGACGTAGAGCAGGCGGCGTTCGTCCTCGCCGGTCCAGCGCCAGTCGGCGCAGTCCATCACGATCACGTGGTCGAATTCCAGACCCTTCGCGCCATGGGCGGTCATCAGCTGCAGGGCGCCGACGTGGCCGTGGCGACAGGTATCGTCGGACGCCTCGTAGAGCGCATCGATCAGTTCGGTGGCCGGCAGGCGCAAGGCGGTGCTCGAATCCGCCAGGTCGGCCAACGCCGCGTCCAGGTCGTCCCAGTAAGGGCTGCCGGGCTCGTTGCGGCGCTGCTTGCCAATCCAGCGCCGCAGCGCTGCGACGGACCGCAGCCGGCCGCGCCGGCCGCGTAGCAGGTCGGCGATTCGCCATCCCTCGCGTGACTGCATCAGCGGCAGCCGCGCCTTGGCGCCCTCGCGGCTGAGCACCTCGCTGCGCAGGCCCTCCACCTCGCACAGCGCGCGCAGCGGTTCGAGCGATCGATGCGTCCTGGCCATCACCGCAATGCTGCCGAGTGGCGCAACCGGATCGAGCCTGCGGATTCGGCTGATCTCGTCGAACACCAGCTGGGCCTGCAGGTTGCGATCGGCCGGCGCAGTGACGAGCCGCACCCTTCCACCATCCTGATGGTCGATCAATCCCCAGCGTCCTCCTGGCGGGTCCGCGGCACGGCAGGCGTCGATGCGGATCGGATGGTCGACCTTCATGCGCTCACTGGCGCGCTGGATCACATGGTTGGCCGCGGTGATGATGTTCAGTGTCGAGCGGAAGTTTTCGACCAGGTAGCTCACGTCGCCGGCATAGTCGGCCTGGAAGCGGCGGATGAACTCGACGCTCGCACCCTTGAAGGTGTAGATGTTCTGGTCGTCGTCGCCGACCGCCATGATGCTCAGCCGCGCATCCGGATCGGCCAGGCGTCGGCCGGCCAGCGCGCTGACCAGCGCGTATTGCTGCTCATCGATATCCTGGTACTCATCGACGAAGATGTACTCATAGCCCTGCAGCAAGCGGTCTCGGGCATCGTCGGCGTCTGACAACGGATCGGATTTCCCTTCCAGCAGATCGATCGCGTCCTGCAGCAACTGTTCGAAGTCGACCGCGGCGCCACGGCCGTCGGCGCCGGCGAGGCTGGTGCCGGTCAGCCGCAGCGCCATGGCGTGATACGTGAGTACCGTGACGCCGCGCGCATCGTCGCCGACCAGCGCGATCAGCCTTCGTCTCAGTTCCATCGCGGCACTGCGGTTGAATGCGAGGGCGATGATCCGCTCGGGTGCAACCCGCCTCACCCGCAGCAGGTAGGCCATGCGGTGCACGATGACGCGGGTCTTGCCCGAGCCGGGGCCGGCCAGCACCAGATGGTTGCCGCGCTCGGGTTTTTCGACCAGCGCCTGCTGCATCGGGTGGTGCAGGTCGTCGACGATGCGCCGGAACGACTCGTCGGTCGTCGCCAGCTCCAGCAGATCGGTGCGACCCTTGAAAAATTCCCGCACGAAGCGTTTGCGCGGCAGTGTGAAATAAGCATCGACGAGATGCCCGGCCTGATCCGGATGGTCTGCGCCCAGGCGCGCATATTCGTGCATCACATGGGTCTGCAGCGTGCGCTCGCGGTAGAACTCCGCCAGGGGCGCGAAATTCTCCTTCGTGAAGCGCCGCTTCTGAGCTGCCGGGTCGACCTTGATCGTCATCGCCGAACGGAACACCGAGCGCCCCTTGTCGAGCTCGAGCACGCGGTTTTCATGCAGATAGAGCAGGGCGTGTTCGAGGGCGATTGCCGGTTCGCGCAGCGTGCTGCGCAATTCCAGATCGGCTGCGATCGCATCCATCAGCTCACGCGCCTTGCACTCGATGATCAGGTTGCCTTCGCGGGTGCCCTCAGGCAACGCCTGCAGCAGCCGCGCGAGGACGATCTGTGCCACTGCACGGCGTCGCTCGCAGATCATGCGGATCTGCTGCCACGGCCGATGCAGCACGACGCGCAGCCCGTCCGGGCCCATGCCACGGATGTGCATCATGCTGCGTTTCTCGTTGCCGCTGCCAAAGTTCGCCGAGAGCGAATTCAGCCAGGCCCGCAAGGCCTGCGGACTCACCCGTGCGTCGCTGTCGGACAGATCGAGCCGGCGCCGCAGCTCGGTGCACAGCGAGCGGATGCCCAGGTGCTGCGGCTCGCCGCCGACTTCGGCATCGGGCGCCTGCTCGGCCATCAGCGCGAGCAACTCGCGCTCCATCCGATCGAGGTGCAGCAGGGCAATGTCCGATGCGCCCCGCACGCCTTTGGATACCCGCACCGTCAGACCCAGGTCGTTGCTGAGCACACCGAGCGACTCCAGCTGATGCAGGATGCGGAAGCATTCATCCGGCGGGATGCCCGACTCGAGCATCAACTCGTCGGTGCTGAGCCCTTGCGGACTCAGGTTACGGAACAGCGTTTTCACCACCGCCAGGATGCGCCGCAGGGCGGCCCGCGGCAGATCGGCCATGGCGATGCGCTGCCGCGCTTCGGCCAGCGACGGCACGCGCAGGCTGGCCGGGAAGACGCGTGTGTTGTTCTCGTTGCGCTGCAAGAAGCCGCTGCGCTCGAGCCAGGCGATCGCGGTCGTCACCCGGGTCGAGGCGTCGGGCGAATCGACGCGGATGTCGGTGCCCTCGCTGTCGAGCAGCAACTCGGTGGCCGACACCACGATCTCGTCACGCCGCAGGCGGTCAACGCGGGCGCGTATTCCCCTGAGCAGGCCGGTGAAGTCGCGCGGGGTCAGACGGGAGTTGGCCGACAGGCGGAACTGCGTCTCGACATCTGCCTCGTCGAACAGCAGTACGCAGCGTGCAGCGATGCCGTCGCGCCCCGCCCGACCTGCCTCCTGCAGATAACTCTCGAGCGAGCCCGGGATATCGGCGTGGATGACGACGCGGATGTCGGGCTTGTCCACACCCATGCCGAAGGCATTGGTTGCGGCGATCACCGGCAGGGTGCCTTGCAGGAAGCGCTGCTGAACGTCCTTCTTGCGCTCGGGCTCGAGTCCGCCGTGGAAGCAGCCGCAGCTCATGCCCTGCGCGGTGACGAGTTCGGCCATGGTCTCGGCCGTCTTGCGCGTGGCGCAGAAGATCACGCCCGCACCGCCTTCGCGCAGCTCGTGACGCAGCAGCTCGACGATGCGCTGGGCCTTGTGCGGCCTCGGCGTCGCGAGTACGTCGTACGACAGGTTGGTCCGTGCATGGCCACCGAGGAATCGGTCGAGTTCGAGGCCGAGGCTGTCGCGAAAATGAGCGCACAGGTCGTCGATCACATCGGGCTTGGCGGTCGCCGTGAAGCAGGCCACCGGCGCCGGCTGTCGGCCGTGCTGCTCTCGGATGAAGCGCGAGACGTACAGGTAGTCGGTGCGGAAGTCATGCCCCCATTTCGACAGGCAGTGCGCCTCGTCGAAGACCCAGCTTGCAATTTCGCGCGCGCGGATCGCCTCGGTGAAGGTGCGGCTGCGAAACTGCTCCGGCGAGACCAGCACGATGCCGGCGTCACCGAGGCGGATCCGGTCCAGTGCGGCGCGGCGCTCGAGCGGCGTCAGCAGCCCGTTGATCGTGACCGCGCAGTGAACGCCGGCCGCCAGCAGGTTGTCGACCTGGTCCTTCATCAGCGATTGCAGCGGCGAGACGATGACCGTCAGCTGCCCGGCACGCGCGTAGTGCACCAGCGCCGGCAGCTGGTAGCAGATCGACTTGCCGCCCCCGGTGGGCAACACTGCGAGCATGGACCGGCGTTCCAGCCCGGCCACCACGATTGCGCGCTGCAGCGAGCTGCCGTCCGGGGTGCTTGGCGTAACCCGGAACGCGGGTTTGTGAAAATTCGCCTGCAGCAGCGCTTCGGGATCGTGCTGCTGCCGGCAGTAGGCGCACCCCGGTTGCCTGCAGTCGCGCTCGCGCAGCTCTGCGATCAGCGAACGCACAGCGGGAATCGCCGCGTGCACCCACAGCGGCAACACCGAGTTGCCACCCGAAACGCGGATCCAGCCCAGCGCGTAGGCCAGCGCCATGTTATGGGCAGGTCCGGCACTGGCGTCGTGCTCGGCGAAGCGTGCCAAGCGCGTCGCGCAGCAAAGCCCGCGGAATCGCTTGTCGGTGGCCGCTGCGGCCTGGGCCGTTGTCGGTGCCGGTTGGTCGGCGCGGATCTCGCTCAGCAGCCGAGCCAGCGGCGCATCCCCCTGCAGCAGAAAGTGCAGCAGTCCCACCCACTCGGGATCGACGCGTTGCATATCTATCAGCGCCTCGATCTCGTCACCGAGCAGATCGAGCGCGAGCCGCGCGTCCGCCACCGGATCGTTGCGCGAGTCGGACAGCAGTTTGTAGCCCTTGACCAGGCGGTGATACGGGTTGGTCGGGAATGCAATTGCCGACAGCTCCAGCGTATCGATGATCGGCAGCGCCAGCAGCGCAAGCGCCGGGTATTGCCTGACGAGTTGGGGATGGTCGTGGCGGCGCAGGTTGTGACCGATCAGCACGGCTGCACCTTGCGAAAAGGAGTCAATCTGGGCGTCAATCTGGTGGTCGACCGCGTCCGGCGCCATGCGGTTGATCGACAGGTCGAGCGAGGCGCCAGTATCCGAACGCACCGCGCCGATCTTGAAGATGCGCTCGCCGTCGGCGGGGTTGGTCTCGATGTCGAGCGAAAGGGCGGCCATGCGGAGGCGCCACGCACGGTCGTGCTTGGGCTGCCGCTTTGAGCTCGGCAATTCAATCGTGTCGGTTCGAGAGCTCAGGATCGTCGACCTCGCTTCTTGCATGGCGAGCGGGGATTGGATCTGCCCGCGGGCCGCTTGCCGGTGTTCATTGTCGTTCCCAATCTAGCGGGTGGACGCGGCTCGCCGATGCTGGCTGGGGGAGGGTGCTGTGTGGCTACGACGGGCGCGCGCTCGAGGTGGCGTCTGACCTCGCACGTGCGCTGCCATCCTGAGCCGCGAACTCACCGTTGGGATCGGCCGATCCAATCGCAAGGGTCGATGCAGACTTGCCATCCTTGCCCTCGCTGCGGGGCCCTTCGGGCGCGAAATAGATTGCAGTCCAGCCTGCCTCGAGTTTGAAGCGTTGCTCCGACGAATACAGGCGCAGCATGCCGGATGGCGAAATGCCGCCGAGCAGCAGCCACGCTGTTCCCAGATCGCCTTGCCTGGCAGCGAACTCGCTCCAGCCGTAGGACTTGCTCAACTTGGTGGTCTGCACCTTCCAGCCATCGCTCAGTCGTTGGTGCAGCATCTCGAAGCTCGCTTCTGGGCCGAATGCAAAATGACCGCGCTGCTGCAGCGTCAGCCTTTTCAGTTCCTGCCCAGACGACTCGTGAGTAGCAAACTGGAAGCTTCTGTGGTGACCGAAACGTCGTCCCTCGGCCTTGCAGACCAGGGCGTTGTAGAAATCGTTGACGGTGCCGCTCAACAGGTGGTTCAGGTGTTGCGCCTCCAGCGTGTGTTCGGCATGGTCGGACAGGATCTCGCCGTAGTAGACGTCGAGGTTTTCCATGCGCGCGTCCTTCAGCCGCTGGTAGACCCCGTCAACCAGCAAGACATCGATTTCCAGACGCTTCAGCACGCGGGCAAACTCGACCGCAAACGGTGACGAGCCGACGATCAACAGGCCGTTGTCGCTGCGGGCGGCCAGATCGAGGTGGCGTGCCAGCCGACCAATCGTCAGGCCATGGGCTAGCACGGTGACGATGATGATCGCGAACGTGATCGGCAGCAGCTTGGCGGCATCAGGGTAGCCATTGGCAACCAGTTCCGGCCCGAAGATGCCGGCCGTGGCCGCGGCAACGATGCCGCGTGGAGCGATCCAGCCGAGCAGAATCTTG
>JBBRID010000167.1:0-8092 GCA_038221635.1 Burkholderiales bacterium | reverse complement strand
ACGAGACCAACCGCGCCGTCATCAGCCGGCAATTGGCCCTGATCGGCTTCGCGGCCGACTTCGCTGTCGACGGCAGCGAAGCGCACGAGCTCTGGCGCACGGGCGATCGCTGCTTCTCACCGATTTGCAAATGCCGCAGATGGACGGCTACGCGCTCACCGCCGCGATCCGGCGCGAAGAAGGCGCCAGGCGCAGGACGCCAATCGTCGCCCTCACCGCCAATGCGCTGCGCGACGAGGAGCAACGATGCCGTGCGGCCGGGATGGACGGCTATCTCACCAAGCCGGTCCGGCTGGCGCAACTGAAGACGACGCTCGAGGCATGGCTCGGCGCCGCCCCCACGCCCGCGCTGGCTGCGCCGTCGTCCGCGGATCCGACCTCGACCGACGACCTCGCGCCGGCCGACCTCGAGGTGCTGAAGGCGCTGGTGGGCGACGACCCCGAGGTGATCGACGAGGTGCTGCAGGCGTTTCGCGAAGGCGCGGCGCTGGCGGATGTCGCGCTCAGCGAAGGAATCGCCGCCGGCGGCGGCAGCGCCGTGGCCGACGCCGCCCACAAGCTGATGTCCGCCGCGCGCACGATCGGAGCACGGCGCCTGGGCGATCTGTGCGCCCGGATAGAAAACGTGGCGGAGTCGCGCGATGGCGTCGAGCTGAACCTGTTGTTGGCGTCGTTTCGGGCCGAGTCGGCGGCGGTGCTGCGCTTCCTGGATTCGCGCTGACCGTCGCGATGTGGCCCTCGTCAACCGACAGCCTGACGCGGCGCCGCGGCGAGCCGGAACTCCTGGCTGCGCCGCAGTGGGCGGCCAGACAGCAGGGCAGGCGCCGGGTCGCCCCGATCGCCCGCCCGGGAATGACAACTGTCGGGCGATCTGCGCCAGGCATCCCGGCTTGACCAGATCGAGGCCGCGGCGCGCGCGCTTGGCTGGCACCGCGAGGTTCGCATCGCACGAGGCTGAGCGCGTAACCTGCGCAGCCGCTGGAGGCGGGACGCATGGCCAGGCGCGCACCCGCCCTTGGATTCCAGGACTCAGCAGCGAGCCGCGCGAAACGACTGCTATCCGGGCCCACGCAGAGTGACTCCTTCCTGTCACACGCCGCTGTGATACTGCCAGAGGTGTGTCGACAATCCGGTCGACATCCGGTCGACATTGTCTGCGACGTAGCCCCGGGGAACTCCTTTCATGATGAAGTCAATCGCACTCGCCTTCACCGTCGTGTTGTGTACCGTAGGCGCCATGTCGGCAGCCCAGGCACAACAACGAGCGATTTGCTACAACTGCCCACCGCAATGGGCCGATTGGGGCAGCCAGCTGAAAGCGATCCAGGCTCGGCTGGGCATCGAGGTACCACCGGACAACAAGAATTCCGGCCAGGCCACAGCGGCCTTGATCGCCGAAAAGGCCAACCCGGTAGCCGACGTGACTTATCTCGGCGGCATCGCTGCCGATCCGGCCAAGGATGCGGGCGTGCTCACCCCCTACAAGCCCAAGGGATGGGACAGGATCCCCGCTGGCTTGAAAGATCCCAAGGGCTACTGGTTCACCATCCATTCGGGAACACTGGGCCTGTTCGTCAACAAGGCAGCTTTGGGCAACAAGCCGGTTCCGCAGAGCTGGGCGGATCTGCTCAAGCCAGAATACAAGGGGCTGGTGGGCTATCTCGACCCGACCTCGGCGGCCGTCGGGCAGCTTGGCGTGATGGCAATCAACCTGGCATTGGGCGGCACCTATGAAAACCTCGATCCCGGCATCAAGTTCTACAAGGAACTGCAGAAGAACCAGCCCATCGTGCCGAAGCAGACCTCTTATGCACGCGTGATCTCCGGTGAGATCCCGATCCTGCTCGACTACGACTTCAATGCCTACCGTGGTCAGTACACCGACAAGGCGCCGGTGCAATTCGTCATCCCCAAGGAAGGCACGGTGATATTCCCTTATGTGATGGCCTTGACGAACAAGGGGCCCAATCCGGAAAACGGCAAAAAGGTGCTGGACTTTGTCCTCTCCAACGAGAGCCAGGCGATGTGGGGCAATGCCTACCTGCGCCCGGTGTTCGCAGACCAGTTGTCGGCCGAGGCCAAGGCCAAGTTCCTGCCCGAGGCTGAGTACGCGCGAGCCAAGCCGATCGACCTGGAGAAACTTGCCGCTGCGCAGAAGAGCATCGTCGATCGTTACCGCGCCGAGGTCAACTGACGCCCCTGTTTTGACAACGGCTGGGCGGCGCTTTTGCCGCCAGTTCTGAGGCACATCACCAGCGGCATGCAAAGCGACACCCGGCGACTGCTCGTCCTGATGCTGCCGGCCGGCGTCTTCTTCACGGCCTTCTTTCTTTTGCCGATGGGGCAGCTGTTCTTCATCGGCGGCGGCGGCACGCTGGGCTGGGCGGCCTATGCGGCGATCGTCACCGACAAGCTCTACTTCGGATCGCTGCTGTCGACGCTGGGTGTGGCCACAGCAACGACGCTGGTCACGCTGCTGATCAGCGGCATCGCCGGCGTCTTCTTGCAGCGCCACCGGTTCCCGGGCAATGCCGTGCTGGTGGCCATGCTGACCCTGCCGCTGGCTTTCCCCGGCGTTGTCATCGGCTTCATGGTCATCATGCTCGCTGGTCGCCAGGGCTTGATCGGTACCGTGACGCAAGCGATCACCGGAGAAAAACTTGTCTTCGCCTATTCGATGGTTGGCCTGTTCATGGGCTATGTGTACTTCTCGATTCCGCGCACCATCTTGACAGTGATGGCAGCGACCGAAAAACTCGACCCAAAACTCGAAGAGGCTGCGCGCTCACTGGGGGCATCACCCTGGCAGGTGGTGCGCGATGTGATCCTGCCGGGACTCAAGCCCGCCTTCATCTCGTCGGGGGCGATCTGCTTTGCCACCGCTGTCGGCGCGTTCGGCACAGCGTTCACGCTGGCCACCAGGATCAACGTGCTGCCGATGGTCATCTACACCGAGTTCACCCTCTCGGCCAACATCGCGATGGCCGCGGCGCTGAGCTTCGTGCTTGGCGCCATCACCTGGGTCGTGCTGGCGCTGGCAAGGTCCGCGGCTGGATCCACCGTGGCGGCTGCGGGTTAGTGATGCACAAGCGCCGCTGGCTGTTCACGCTGCAACTGGCTTTTACGCTGTTGATCTGCGCATTTCTCATCATCCCGGTAATTCTGTCGATGCTTGCCGGATTGACCGTCGACTACCTCGTCGGTATCGAAAGCGGCCTGACACTGCGTTGGGTGGTCGAGGTCTGGCAGGGCTATCGCGAGACCATCTTCGCCTCGGTCGGGCTGTCGCTGGCCTGCCTGGCGATTACGCTTGTGCTTGGTGTGCCCGCCGCCTATTGCCTCGCCAAGCGCCAGAATGGATTCACCCGCGCGATCGAAGAACTGCTGGTCATGCCGGTGGCCTTGCCCGGGCTGGCCACAGCGATGGCGCTGATCGTCACCTACGGCGCATCGGGAGGATTCCGTTCCTCGTGGAGTTTCATCCTGGTTGGACATGTTCTCTTCACGCTGCCTTTCATGGTGCGCTCAGTGCTGGCCGTTATGATGGCAATCGACCTCGAGACGCTTGAAGAAGGTGCTGCCTCCCTGGGCGCAAGTTCCGGGCAGCGCTTCCGGGATATCGTGCTGCCGAATTGCCGCAACGGCATCCTGGCCGGATCGCTGATGGTTGTCACGCTCTCGATGGGCGAATTCAACATGACCTGGCTGCTGCACACGCCATTCACGAAGACCCTGCCGGTTGGGCTGGCCGACGCCTACGCTTCATTGCGGCTGGAAGTCGGCAGCGCCTACACCCTGATCTTCTTCCTGATGATCATCCCGTTGCTGCTGGCGCTGCAGTTCTTCGCCACACCCAAGTTGAAGAAGTTCACGGTCGAGGACGCCTCATGAGCGAAGCTGGCCGGCCGCTGGCCATCGAGCTCAAAGGCTGTGCAAAGACGTTTCCCGACGGCAGCAGAGCGCTCGAGACGCTCGAACTCGGCATCGAAGCCGGCGAGACCCTGGTCTTTCTCGGGCCCTCGGGCTGCGGCAAGACAACCACTTTGCGCATCATCGCCGGCCTGGAGGACCCAGACGCCGGTGGCCACGTGTTCTTCGACGGCGAGAACGTCACGGCGCTGCCGATCGAGCAGCGCAACGTCGGCATGGTCTTCCAATCCTATGCGTTGTTTCCCAACATGAGCGTGGCGCAGAACATCGGCTACGGTTTGAAGATCAAGAAGCACGACGCCAAGGCGATCAACTCGCGCGTGTCGGAGATGCTGGAAATGATGCGTATCGAGGCCCTGGCCGACCGGCGAATCGACCAGCTGTCGGGTGGACAGCGCCAGCGTGTGGCATTGGCCCGCGCGCTGGCCGTGCGCCCCAGGGCCCTGCTGCTGGACGAGCCCCTTACGGCCCTGGATGCCAAGTTGCGGGACATCCTGCGCCTGGAGATCGATACCTTGCTGCGCTCACTGGCCATCACCACCGTCTACGTGACCCATGACCAGGCCGAGGCCATGGCGCTGGGAGATCGCATCGTGGTAATGGACCATGGGCGCGTGGCGCATGTCGGTACGCCGCGCGAGATCTACCAACGCCCGGCGAATCGCTTCGTCGCCGAGTTCATCGGCACCATGAACAGGCTCAGCGGCCATGCGTCGGCAGGCATCTTCACCTGCAGCGCAGGCACGATTAGCTGGCCGCAGTCGCCGGCGGGTGCCACGGAGCTGCTCTTTCGTCCCGAGGACATCCGCCTTGCCGAAGCTGAAGAGCCGACCACTTTGAGTGGCCGCGTGGCCGCAGCGTTCTTCCTCGGCGACCGCACGCGCCTGTTCATCGAGGTCGGCGAGGAGCATCCGCTGGTCGTGGAGTCTGCAGCCAGGCGAAGGTTCGAACCCGGCGAGAAGCTCGGCCTGGCCATCGACATCAATGGCCTGCTGGTCTTGTAAGCATCCCGATTCCTGAGTAAAGCCGAAAGCCGCAACATGCTGATTGCACAAATCACCGACCCGCATATCAAGCTTGCGGGCGAGTTGGCCTATCGCAGGGTCGACACGGGGGCGATGTTGCGCGCCTGTGTTGACGAGATCAAGTCACTCAAGCAGCAACCAGACCTGATCGTGATGACGGGTGACCTGGTGGACCTGGGTCGCGCCGAAGAATATGCGCACCTGAAGTCGATCCTTGCGCCGCTGCACCAACGCATCATCGTCATCCCAGGAAATCACGACGAGCGGAATGCCATGCGTGAGGCCTTCGCCGACGGCGCCTACCTGCCGTCCGGTGAGTTTCTGCAGTTCTCGATCGACGACTACCCGCTGCGCTTGATCGGGCTCGATACGGTGGTTGCAGGCCGAGGTGGCGGGCAGCTCTGCGCCGGCCGGTTGCGCTGGCTCGACGAGTCGCTTTCGAGCCGGCCCGATGCGCCAACGATGATCATGATGCACCACCCACCTTTTCGCACCGGCATCGGGCATATGGATGAGATCGGCCTGGAGGGGGCCGACGCGTTTTCGGACGTCGTGCAAAGGCATCCGCAGGTGGCCCTCATCGTCTGCGGCCATCTGCATCGCAGCAT
Source organism: Burkholderiales bacterium (assembly GCA_038221635.1). GTDB lineage: Bacteria > Pseudomonadota > Gammaproteobacteria > Burkholderiales > Burkholderiaceae_C > Ideonella_A. The sequence continues at coordinate 2,529 of JBBRID010000167.1, read as the reverse complement.
TCACACCACCGTCGGCGGACGCGCCGCGCTGACCTGCCCGAGTCCGGCGCATCAGGTGGCGCTCGACATCGATGTGAACGCGCTGAGTGCCTTTCGCATGGAGCCACCTGGCTTCATGTTGCACTGGTGGACCGGGTCGGCAATAGTGACTCACTTGGCCTCTATCGGCGACTTCGCCGGGCCCTATCCCTTCTTCGATGCCAAAGGTCGCTTGATTGACTGATCGTCGGCCGTCGGGTTGAAGACGCGCTTTCGTGTTTCGAAACCTCTGTGTCGGCGTACTAGCCCAAGTTTGTCACTAGGCACTACGACCTCCAATGGAATCAGGAACTTAGAGCGATGTCGCGGCGTGTATGGCACTACTTTTGTGTAGTGCGGCGTGGCGCTGGGTCGGTCGGCGATGAAGCGCTATACGAGCACGCGATGGGTGCCACCGGGATTGGGTGAGAGTGCCAAGATCTGGCTGATCGTTTGGTGATGCGGCTCGGGCCGAGTGGCCTTGCGCACATGCACGGCGCGACCGTCGCGGCGTTGAAGCGTGGCCGTCACGCGCTGCTGCGTGGCGAGCGTTTCGCGCAAGGTTTCCCAACTGTCGTCGATGCCTTTGGCCTTGAGTTGCAGGCGCAGCGTGTGCACGAAGTGGTAGGCCAGCACGCTGATGAACAGATGTCCTTCGACCCTGCGATCGATTTGGTGGAACACCGGCCGCAGGCCCAGATCGGTCTTGAGGCTGCGGAACACCGACTCCAGGTTGGTCAACATCGTGTAGGTTCGCCACAGTGTGGCGTTGTCCAACTCCACCAGCGTCGTGCGCAGGCAGTACACACCCGGGTGCATGGCTGCGCTGCCGGGCTTGATGCGTTTGCTCCAGGTGATGGCACGCACCTGAGTGCCGGTGTCGTCTTTGGCGATCTCGACTTGGTAGTGCTGCGCGGCACGCGAGAAGCGTTGCTTGGCACGGCCGAGCCGTTCCATGATCTTGGCCACATCGGTGGTACCCCGAGGCTTGCTCAGGCCGGCTTGCAGCTTGGCGAGCACCGCCTCGAAGCCGGCCGACTTGGCCGCATCGATGGCGCGGTCCTTCTGCTCGCGCGCCGGTGAGTGGCAGTACAGCAGCGCGTGCCCCTGCTCGTCGAGCACGCGCTGGATCTTGATCGTCACATCGCCGGCCGATTGCACCTGTGTTGCGAGCGCCGGATCGAACTGGCGCTCACGCAGGCGCGACACCACCACGTAGTGATAGCCCTGGGCGCGCAGCCATGTCAGGTTCGCTTCAGTGGCGATGCCGGCATCCATCACCACCGTGGCGCCCTGCGGTGCACCCAGCCCCGTGAGCATGTCCTTGAGCGTGGCCGGTTCACTGGCATTGCCGGCAAAGATCCGGCTGCGCCTCGGAAACCCGCTGCCGTCCAGCGCCATGGCCAGGGTCACCAGCGGACAGTCGCTGCGGCACTCCTTGCTGTGCCCGCGCTTGGCCTTGCTCACGCCCGCGGAAACGCCCTCGAAGTAGGTGTTGGTGAGGTCGTACAGCGTGATCGTCTCACCGAAGCCGAAGATCGACTGTGCCTGCGCGAACAGGTGGTCCTGCAAGGCCTGGCGGTGCTTGTACAGCGCGTCCGATGCGCGGTACAGGCGGTTCAGGTCCATCGCCTCGAAGTCGAACCCGATCAACTCGCCAAGGGCCGAGCGCTGCTGCAGCCACGCGTGCGTGGCCAACTCGCTGCCCGGGTGGGCCATGCGGCCAACGATGTTGCCCACGGCGGCGGCGATCTGCGGGCGATTGAAGCCGAGCTCGGCGAGCTTGTCCTCGAAGGCGCATTGGCGCATCGCCGACAGTGCCGCATGCTCGACGCCCACGCTGCGCGGGCGCACCAGATCAAGGGAATCGAGATCGACCTCCTGGTAGCGCCCTGGCTCGCCCGGGTCCGCCCCGGCGGCAGCGGCGGCTGTGATGCTCGCCGCCGAGGGCTGCAACGCGATCAGCTGCGCCGCATAGCGCTGCGCGAGTGCATGGCCCACAGCCGACAGCGTCGAGTCGAACAACGAGGGCTGACCGCGCAGCAATCCCTCAATGCGCTGAGCAAGCGCGGGCCACTCATCCTGCGGCAAATCGAAGTGGCTGCCCAAGTTGAGCAGCGTGGTCTGCTTGACGGTGCTACCGACCCGAGCAGACTGCACCAGGCGGTGTGTGGCGTAGGCCTCGCCGGATGTGCGGTTGCGGGTTTGGGTGCGCCGGATGAACATCGCCCGATGGTGCACGAAAGCGTCACCAGAAGATCATCTGTTACACAATATTATGGCACTACATTTCACTTTTAAAGCAACCCCCAGCATCTATGCGGGTTAGCGGCCGCCGCGGGCGGGAAATGGGCGAAAAGTTGACAAACTTGGGCTAGGAGCCTGTCGGGCTTGGGGAGCGTCGGCTGCGAATCGACCGCAGCGGTCCATTTCTCACCGTCTTTTTGCCCCATAGCTGGGCTATGGGGCTGCAAATCCGGCAAGAACTGTCCTCGCTGGGGCCGATTCTCG
>JBBRID010000166.1:0-8101 GCA_038221635.1 Burkholderiales bacterium | reverse complement strand
GGCGATAGCTGCGGCGCAGATCCGGGGCTGGTCGATGCCGGGTTTGCCGATCCGACCGCGGCCGCGCTGCTGCGCAGCGAAGTGGACGCAGCGATCGCCGCCGGCGCCTTCGGATCGCCGTTCGTCATTGCCGACGGCGAGCCGTTCTTCGGCGTCGACAACCTGGAACTGCTCGACGCCTGGCTGGCGTGCGGCGGTTGGTGAAAACGGGACGCTGTCAGGCGCGGGCAAACTTCAGCGCAGCCCTTCGCGCTGTGCGGTCGAGCGCGGGTCCTCGCACCAGACGTCGAGCCTGAAATCGGCGTCGGCCATGGCCATCACCATCGGCAGCGCCAAGGCATCCTGCAATATCGCCTGCACCTGGTCACCGCTGGAACTGCAATCGTCGATCGGCGGTCGCCAGTGGCAGCCGACGATCACGCCGCCGGCATTCAACGCGGCAAGGGCGCACGCTGCCAAGCGGCGGATATCGGGTGGTTCCAGGTAGTAGGCCAGCTCGCTGATGACGATCAGATCGAAGCGATCGATTGGCCATTCGTCGGGCAGCCAGGCTTGCCGGACGACGACGTGGGCATGGTCTGCCAGGCGCTGCGTCGCCAGCGCGACCGCGGCGGCACTGCCATCGGTGACCAGCAGCCGGTCGCAACGTTCTGCCAGCGCTGCCGACAACTCGCCGTTCGCACAGCCGGGTTCGTAGCCTGACGCATAACGACGGTGTGGCAGACAGGCCAGCGTCAGCGCGCGTTTGCGGGCCTCGTACCAGCGCCGTTTGAACTGCCAGGGATCATCGCTGTGCGCGAACAGTTGATCGAACTGGCGCTGCCGATCGGCGGCGGCTGGCACGCGCTGTTCAGATGAAGACATGTTCGACCCTGCGCGCGGCGCGCTCGACGATGGTGGGGCACAGCACCGGCCCGACGCCGCCCGGGCGGTCGGCCAACTGGCTGAGGTGCTGTTGCAGCGCAGCTTGTTTCGCCGCCAGCTCGTCGTGGTCGAGCGGGATGGCGCGCAGCGAATGCCACGGGATGCGCGGGTCGCCCGGCGCAGCCCAGTGCCACATCCACACCGGTGCCTCGAGCAGTCGGCAGCGCCTGGATTGGCAAACCGCGGCGGCAGCCTCGCCGGTCGCTTCGTGATCCGGGTGGCCGTCGTGGCGCCAGGTTGTCAACACCACATCGCCGGGACGCAGCAGCCAGGTCAAGGCCTGCTGCAGCAGCGCGCTGTGGTCGCCGATCCGGCCGTCGGGCAGCGACAGCCGGGTTACAGCGGCGCCGGCAATGTCCAGGCGCGCCAGGCCACGCCGGCTCTCGTCGCGCCGAGCCGCGGCCAGTATCTGCGCGGTCCACTGCGGGTCATCCGGATGGCTGGCCTCGCCATCGCTGACACAGATGACCGCGACCTCGCCCGCGGCCCGCCGGTGGCGTGCCAGCAAGCCGCCGCCACAGAGGATCTCGTCGTCGGGGTGCGGCGCGATCACGACCAGTCGATCGCTCGCGCGGAGCGCCGCGCTGGGGAAGGGCGTTATGGCCGCGTCCGCAAGCCACGGCAACCAGTCCGCGTCGGGCGTACCGTCGCCGGCAATCAGGGGCCCATCGCCGGCATCCTGCATCACAGTGTCCATGGTGACTCGGGCGTTGCGTCGATGGCGAGCCTCCCCAGTGCCTGAAGATCGCGCTCGGCGTGACTCTGGCGAATGAACACCGGCAGGTCGGCCGCCATCTGCGCAAAGCGCCGATCGCGGCAGAAGGGGGCTGCGCCGAGCGCCCGACCGGCTTCGGCCAGAACCAGCGTCGCGGCATCTTCCGCAGCAAGCCGCAACCGCAGCGCTTGCTGATGCGCGTCCTGCCGCGGATGCTCGTCGATCCAGCGGGCACCGGTGTGCAGCAGCGCGGCGGTCGCGCTCAGCGACACATCGATGCGGCCGAGCGCTGCCAGCTTGTGATCCGCGCGTTGCACAGGATCGCTGCGAGCCAGCGACGCATGCAGCGTGCGAGCGATGGCCAGTGCACCGCCATACCAGCAGGCGGCGATGCCGGCGCCGCCGTGCCAGAAACCGGTCCGCGTCAGGTAGTCGCCAGGCTGGCCGATCAGGCGGGCTCGCGCGTCGTCGAACGACACATCGAGGCTGGCGCTGCCGGCCATGCCGACGGCTTGCCAGGCGTTCGCGTCGACCCGGATGCCTGGCTGGGCAATCTCGACCGCGACCAGCTGCGGTCCGCGTCCGTCCGGCCACCATGCCGTCAACAGCGCGTGGCTCGCACCGACAGCGCCTGAGCACCAGCACTTGCCGCCACTCAGCTGCACATCGCCGCCGCTGCCCCGCGCCGCGATCACGGCGCGCCCCTGCGGGGCTTCGGCCGCCCAAACGCCCCAGCTGCTGCCAGGCGGCGCGACATCGACCGCACCCAACTCGGCAAGGATTGCCAGCGCATCGGTGTGGCCTTCATACAGTTTGGCCAGCGACAAGTCATGCGACGCAACCAAGGCCAGCGCGCGCCAGCGGGCCAGGGTGGACCCTGCACCAGGCATCGGCAATTGGTCGAGGCCGGTGGCGATCAGGCGCTGCAGCGTCTGCGTCGGGCCTTCTGCCGGATCGCAATCAGCGAGCGTGCGCGCGAGGTCCGCCAATAGCGAGTCAGCTACGGGGTGCATCAGCCCACCGGTACTGGCTGCGGCAACTCGGCCGCCAGTCGCGCCAGCGTGGCGCCGAAGCCGCCGAGCGCGCGGAAATTGCGCCGTGCGCTGGTCACGACCCGCGGCGCCGCCGACCAGACGATTGAAGCCCCGCTCGCCTGCAGCGCCTCGACAAGCGCCACGTCTTCGCTGCTGGCCAGCGGCGCAAAACCGCCCGCATCGGCATAGGCCGAAGCCGTCACGCCGAAGTTGGCGCCATGGATGTGTCGATGGCCGTCGTGGTCGCGGTAGTGTGCGGCATGGATCGCGGCCAGGCGCCGACCGTTGTCAGCGCCGTCGGGGACGTCGTGCGCGCTCCAGTCATCGACCTGCACCGTGCCGCAGACCGCGTCGCTGCACAGTGCGAGTTGTGCCCACAGCCAGTCGGGCGCCACGATGCTGTCGGCGTCGGTGAAGGCCAGCCAGCGCGCGCCGGCCCGCAGCGCGTGATTCGCACCCAGCGCACGTGCGGCGCCGACATTGCGTCCGTCGCAAGCCAGCGTAGCCGCGCCATGCCGCAGCGCAATGTCGGCTGTTCGGTCATCGCAGCTGTCCAGAACGACGACGATCACGACCGGCTCGCTTTCGAGCAACGGGTGATGGCTGGCGGTTTTCAACGAACGCAGACAAGCCTCCAGGTGATCTTCCTCGTTGTGGGCCGGGACGACGACACCAAGCATTGCAAACTCCATCGCGCAGCCGGCGGCTGCTTCGGGGACGACGGTAAACAGCGGGAGGCGCCAGACTTGTCGGTTGCGCGCGGAAATGCCTGTAGGCCGTCGCCTTGTCCCATGATCGGGCCCGACCGGCTGGGTGCGGTTGAGTGTCAGCGCCGTGCTGGCGCAGGCCGTGATCGCCCCCAGCCTGCCAGCGTTGTACGGTCGTTTTCCCGGGCTGCACATCGACATCTGCGCCGACGATCGCATCGTCGACATGGCGCGCGAAGGCATCGATGTCGCCATTCGCACCGGCACGCCGGCCAGTGAATCGGTGCTTGCGTTGCCAACAACACCGCGGTGGTGGTCGCGCTGGTCGTCAACGGTGTCGGTATCGCGCGCGTCGTCGATCTGGTGGCACGTCCGCTGGTCCTCGCCGGTAAGCTGGTACCGGTCTTGCCAGACGATTTTTCAACCCGACCAGTGCGGATGTCGCCGATCCGCTCCGAGCGGCATCCGCGCACGGCCTCAAGCCCAGGCGGTGCGCACCGCTGATGTCAACGCGACCACCAGCGGATCGCTGGACCGCTCGGCGGCGCTGACGAAATAGAGTTGCGCATCGACCCTGGCGTGGCCCCAGACGATCCAGTCACCGTGCTCGACCCCGGGCATCGCGACCTCTTCGCGCAGCAGTGCACAGGCGCTGCCGGCGCGCACGAAGGTCCCGAGCGCGCTGGTGTCGTCGCTGCGCAGCACGACGTTCGGCGCCAGGCCATGTTGCTCGAACAACCCGCGCAGCATCTGATGGACATGTGAATCGACCACGCCATCGGTCCAGGGCATGCCGGCCAGCACGCGCCAGCCGCCGCGCTGCATGTCGGCGCCCAGGCGCGTCGGAATCGCCACCCGATAGCAGACAGAGCGCAGCGCAAGCCAGGTCAGATCGCGCGGTGGGTGCACACTGATCGTGAACGCCGCGGCGAGCGCGTTGGCACGCACCTGATCCAATAATTGGCCGACCGGCAGGCTGTGCGTGTGCAACTCGACCAGCGGCAGGGCATTGCGCACGGCGACCGACAACATGCCGGTACGCAGGAACTCGGGTGTTTCGCCGGGCAGGCCGAGGTCGATTCGGCCACGCAGTTCGCCCTGCATCGTGCGCGCGGTGCCCTTCAGCTCGGCAGCTGTTGTGAGCAGCAGCTCGGCTTGTGCAATCAAGGCCTCACCGGCACGGGTCAAGGTCATGCCACCGCTGCCTCGATCGAACAAGGCGATGCCGAGACTGGATTCCAGCCCCTTGATCTGTGCCGTGACTGCAGGCTGCGTGACGCACAGCAGATCGGCCGCCCTGGTCACATTGCCCACCCTTGCAACGGTGACGAAGGCTCGGATCTGGTGCAGCTCCATCGACAGGCGTCAGGGCTTGCGCGGTGCGCGGAATCGACGCTTGCGCAATCAGCCGCCGAACAGCCGCACCTGCGACGGCTCGATGCCCAGGCTGACTGCACCGCCGACCGGAAACTTCGACAAGCCCACATGGTGCGGATGATCGACCGCCAGCCGCTGCTGGCCGACCCGCACCTGGTAGCGCGTGAACTCGCCGAGAAACTCACTGGCTTCGACGGTGCCCGGCATCCAGACGAAGCGGCCGTCCTGAGCCGCATCGGCCACGTCGACCCGCAGCGAATGCGGGCGGAAGCTGATCTGGATGGTGTCGCTTTCAGGCGCGTCGACCAGCTGCGGGAAACGAAGTTCGCCCACACCATCGACATCCAGCGTCAGCCCGTTGCCATGGCGCGACCGCACCTTGCCGGACAGCAGGTTCATGGTGCCGACGAAATTGGCGACGAAGGTATTCACCGGGTAATCGTAAAGCGTTGCCGGTGTGCCGACCTGCTGCACCACGCCCTTGTCCAGCACCGCCATACGGTCGGCGGTGGTCATTGCTTCTTCCTGATCGTGGGTGACGAAGATGGTCGTCAGTCCGAGGCGTCGCTGCATCGCCAGCAGCTCCTGGCGCATTTGCACGCGCAGTGTCTTGTCGAGGTTTGACAGCGGCTCGTCGAGCAGCAGCACCTGCGGTTCGATGACGATGGTGCGGGCCAGCGCAACGCGTTGCTGCTGGCCACCGGAGAGCTGGTTCGGTCGCCGCTGCGCATAGTCGGCCAGCCCGACCAGCTCCAAGGTCTCGCCGACCTTGGTGCGGATGTTCGCCTTGTTCATCCGGCGCTCGACCAGTCCGAAAGCCACGTTGTCCCACACCGACAGGTGCGGCCACAGGGCGTAACTCTGGAACACCATCCCGCTGTTGCGCTGCCAGGGCGGCTGGCCGCTGACGTCAAGGCCATCGATCAGCACCTGGCCATGCTGGTGCTGGTTGAAACCGGCGATCAGCCGCAGCAGCGTGCTCTTGCCCGAACCCGATGGCCCGAGCAGTGCAAAAAATTCGCCCGGTTCGATGTCCAGGTTGACGTCCTTCAACACCTCGGTGCTGCCGAACGACAGCCTCACGTGCTGGCATTGGACGGCTACTTTTTTCATCGTTGTTCCCGGGTTTCAGTGGCGGGCCCTGCTGCCGCCGGCGCGACGATGGCCAGCGGCGGCAGCTCGTCGTCGATCGGTCGCGCGGCGAAGCGGTTGCCGGTGCGCTCGACGACCAGGTGCGACAGATAGGTGCCCAAGGCCACCACCGCGATGGCCAGCACGCCGAGCGCTGCACCGGGCCCACGGCCCGCCACACTTTGCATGTACAGGTAGATGCCGTAACTCATCGGTGCCTGCGATTCGGCCGAGGTCAGCATGATGGTGGCCGACAACTCGACCGCCGCGGTTATGAAGCTGGTCACGAAACCAGCCAGTATGCCGCCGGCCATCAACGGCACCAGCACGCGCCGGATGGTGCGCATCTTGGTAGCGCCGAGGCTCTCGGCTGCTTCTTCGAGCGACACGTGAATCTGCTGCAGTGCGGCGACGCAGGATCGCAGCGCATAAGGCAGTCGCCGCACGGCGTAAGCCAGCATGATGATGATCCAGGTGCTGGTCAACATGATCTCGGTGCCCGGCACCGTCACCCCTTTGTAAAGGCGCAGGTAGCCGATGGCCAGCACGATGCCCGGCACCGCAAGCGACGCGGTGGCGATCCAGTCCAGCCATTGGCGCGCCGGCAGGCTGGTGCGCAGCATCAGGTAGGCGATGGTCACGCCGAGCACCACGTCCAGCCCCGCCGCCAGGCCGCAGTACAGCAAGGTGTTCTTGATCATGCCGCTCGAATCCTGAAACACCGTGGTGTAGTGCGCCAAGGTGTAGGCGTCCGGCAGCGGCGCAAAGCTCCAGACCTTGGCCAGCGACAGCAACAACACGCCGATGTGTGGCGACAGCACCAGCAGCAGCACCAGCACGATCCAGCCATAGGCGGCCAGTGACCCAAGCGGCGACAGGCGCCGCCGGTTGATGCTGCCACCACCTTTTTGCAGCGTTGAATAGTCCTTGCCGGCGAGTATCCGCGCCGACATCGCCATCGCGGCGATCGAGAACACGATCATGATCACGCTGATCACGTAGCCCATCGGATCTTCGAGCCCTACCTGCGTGATGCGCAGGTAGGCTTGCGGCGCCAGCATGTTGGTCTGCCCGAGAACCAGCGGTGTTCCCAGGTCGTCGAAGACCTTGACGAACACCAGTGAAGCACCGGCAACGAAGCCCGGCAGCGCGAGCGGAAAAATCACCCGCCGGAACAAGCGCCAGCCGCGGCAGCCCAGGTTCATGGCCGCTTCTTCCATCGCCCCGTCGATGTTGCGCAGCGCGACGGTCAGGTTCATCAGGATGAACGGGAAGTAGTGGATGCTCTCGACGAAAATCACGCCGTTCAGCCCTACCATGATCGGCAGCGTGATGCCGAAATGCTCGTTCAGCAGCAGGTTGATCGAGCCGGATCGGCCGAAGATCAATTGCATCGCCACCGCGCCGACGAATGGCGGCATGATCAGCGGCAGCACGCCCAGCGTCTGGATCAACACGGCACCGCGAAAATCGAAGCGCACCGTGAAATAGGCCAGCGGCACGGCGATCGCCGCTGCGAAGATCGTCGACAACACCGCCACGTACAGACTGTTGAAAAACGACTCCCGCATCAGCCCCTGACTGAAGAAGGCGCTGAAGTGGCCGATGGTCGGCGTTCCGTCCGCTTCGACGAACGCGGTGTAGAACACCCGCCCGACCGGCAATACCAGAAACATCAGCAGAAAGCCGAGCACCAGCGCACCGGCCAGCCAGACGCCGGGGCGAATGCTGGTGGCGCGCAGGCGCAGCGTGGCCGGCGGCGCCGCGGCCGCGGTCGGGACGTGGCTCATCGGAAGCGACCGGGCTTCAGCGGGCCATGGCGAGCGCCTGCTCGGCCAGCTTGGCAGCCCGCTCGTAGTTTGCGAGCGCGCTGCTGTTCCAGTGGTCCTCGAGTCCGGTCACCTGCTTGTTGATCTTGGCTTCCTTCTTGCTGGCCGAAAAAACGGCCAGAAACTCCTTGTCGCCGGCCTTGCTCACGTCGACAACCGGTGTGAACGCGGCCTGGCGGGCCTCCTTCACCAGCGCTGCGGCGCGCGGATTCGGCTTCTTCGCCAATGCGGCCTCGGCGGCATGGATCGCCTTGGTCGCTGCCTGCAACTCCTTCAGTCGGAAGGTAATGGTCTGGTCGAACATCGACGACACCACGTTGTAGCGCGACTCGGACAGGTCCGAGTTGAATTGCACCTTGGCGCGTTTGGCAATCTCGAACGGGT